>DASSDE010000320.1:0-6492 GCA_035697365.1 Kribbella sp.
GCCAGTACGGGTTGCGGTCCGCGGACGGCGGGATCGGGTTCGACGTCGGCGTCGACCCGGTCACCGGATGTCCGTCGCCGGGGGTCCCGTTGGTCACCTTCGTCGGATGCTCCGGGAACCGGTAGAAGCAGTCCGGCATCAACGGATGGCTGCGCGGCAGGTCCGGCTTCGGTCCGTCGAAGCGTTTGTACGTCGGCAGCGCGACCGGCTTGTTCAACGCGGCGATGTCGGTCGACCGGGTCACCGTCGAGCACCCGCTGAACCCGGCGGCGGTCGCGGCCGCGGCAATGGATCCGCCCAGGAGTCTTCTGCGGCTGATGGTCATCCCTTCACCGCCCCGGTCAGCATGCCCTTGGCGAAGTGCCGTTGCAGGAACGGGTACACAATCAGGATCGGGACGAGCGACACCACCAGGATCGCCATCTGGATCGATTCCTGCGGCGGCAGCTGATCGGATCCCGCGCCGCCGAGGTCACCGCTGCTGAGCTCGGTGTTGTTGATGACGTACGTCCGCAGCACCAGCTGCAACGGCCACTTCGCGGTGTCGTTGATGTAGAGCATCGCGTTGAAGAACGCGTTCCAGTACCCGACCGCGTAGAACAGCCCGACGACCGCGAGCACCGCCTTCGACAGCGGCAGGACGACCGACCAGAAGATCCGGAAGTCGCCGGCGCCGTCGACCCGCGCCGAGTCCAGCACCGAGTCCGGGATGCTCATGAAGAACGAGCGCAGCACGATCACGTTGAAGCCGCTGATCGCCGTCGGCAGGATCAGCGCGAACAGCGAGTCGAGCAGCCCGAACTCCTTCACCACCAGGTAGTTGGGGATCAGGCCCGGGCTGAACAGCAGGCTGAACAACACGAGCAGCAGCATCGGCCGCTGCCCGAACGATCCGGGCCGGCTGAGCGCGTACGCGAGCATCGTGGACCCGGCCAGACTGATCAGCGTGCCGCCGGTGGCGATCACCACGCTGACCACCAAGGCGCGCTGAACCACACCGCCGTTGAAGATCGCCTTGTACGCGTCCAGATTCAGCCCGTCGGGCCACAGCACGAAGCCGCCGGAGTTCGTGACGTGCGCCTGACTCGCGATGCTCGTCGAGATCACCCCGAGGAACGGGATGATCACCACCGCACAGCAGACCAGCAGCACAACGCCTTTGAGGACCCGCGCCGACGTCGCCGGACCGTCGTCGATCCCTTGCTGCACATTCATATTCGTGGTCATGGGGCCTCCCGGTCTGGACTGAGGAGCGGAGGGAGCGAAGCGACTGGAGCGACGAGGGAAGACCGGGAGTTAAAGCCCCAGGACCCAGCCGGCGCCGGAGGCCCGGCAGAAAATACCGTACTCATTTTTTGTACACTCCTGGCTCGCCGAAGATGTGTGCGACCTTGTTGGCGCCGATCACCAGGGCGACGCCGACCAGGCCCTTCACCAGGCCGACGGCGGCGGAGACGCCCCATTGGCCGGCCAGTACGCCGTTGTTGTAGACGTAGGTGTCGAGGACCTCGCTCGCGGGCCGGCCGACCAGGTTCTGCTGCAGGATGATCTGCTCGAACCCAACGCTCAGCGAGTCACCGAGCCGCAGGATCAGCAGCAGGATGATCAGGCTGCGGATACCGGGCACGGTGACGTGCCACAACTGCCGCCATCGCGATGCGCCGTCGACGCGGGCCGCTTCGTAGAGCCCCGGATCGATCTGACTCAGCGCGGCCAGGAACAGGATCGTCGCCCACCCGGTGTCCTTCCAGATCACCTGACTGGTGAGCAGCGCGATGAAGCCGTCCGGGTTGCCGAGGAAGTCGATCGTCCCCATCCCGTGCGAACGCAGGAAGTTGTTGATCAGCCCGCTGCCGCCGAGCACCTGCTGGAAGATCGCGACCACGATCACCCAGGACAGGAAGTGCGGCAGGTACAGCACCGACTGGACGATCCGCTTGATCCGCTCGGACAGCAGGCTGTTCAGCAGCAGCGCCAGTGCGATCGGCGCCGGAAACACGAAGACCACCTGGACCAGCGTGATCAGCAGCGTGTTCTTCAGCGCGTTCAGGAACTCCGTGTCGCCGTTGAAGATCACGGTGAAGTTGTCCCAGCCGACCCAGGCGCTGCGACCGAGCGGGACGAACGGCAGGTACTCCTGGAACGCGATCAGGTTCCCGAGCAGCGGCAGGTAGTGGAACAGCAGAAGCAGCAAGAGCCCCGGCAGGGCCATCAGCAGCAGGATCTTGTCCCGGCGGGCGCGGCCCCACCACGACAGCGCCTTGCTGCGGCCGGCCGCGCCGCTCCCGGTACTGTCTGTACCGTCTGTACTGTCCGTACTGTCCGTAGCCGTGCCCGGTGGTCCGGAGCCTGTCGGTTTCCCAGCCGGGGGCTGCCGGCCGGGGATCTGGTCTGCTTGAGCCACAGGACACTCCCAGGGTGATGCCCCCCACGACTGGAGAGCGCTTTCCGTTCTCCTTTGTCCGACTGTGTCGTGTCTTGGGGAGTCCTGCAGCTTCGGTCGGAGTGTCTCGCCGAAAGCGGCTCGCTAGTGGCCGGTGCGGTGGTGCCACCGGGTTTCGGCGCCTCCGGTGCGGGCCAGGTGCTCGAGGTGCGCACGGGCCATCCGGACGGTCTGCAGATTGATGCCGCCGTACCTACCGAGGTCGGTACCGATAGCGTCCGCGAGATCACGGACAGTCAGCGAACCGCGCGTCCGGAGCAGGCCGGTACTGAGGGCGTCGACGGCGGTCACCCACTCGAGGCTCTCCTCGATGAGCCTGCGCCCGGCGGTCGCGTCCATCGCGTCGCCGTGCGACGGGACGAGCATGTCGAAGTCCAACTCGAGGAGCCGGGTCAGGCCGGTGGTGTAGCGGGTGACGTCGGTGTAGAGCGGCGCGAGGCACAGCTCGCTGTCGAGGTACGGACGCCCGCGGCCCTGCACGTCGTCGAACGTGAACAGCGTCCGCGAGGTCTCGTCGAGTACGGCGATGTGGCCCGGACTGTGGCCGCTGGTCGTGATCACCTGCAGCGGCCGCTCGCCCGGCAGCCGGTCGCCGTCGCGGAGCAGTACGTCGATCCGCACCCGTTCGTCCAGCATCCCGAACAGCTCGGACCGCTCGTCATCGGACAGGTCCATCGCGTCCGGGTCCGAGCCCCACAGCTCGTCGACCAGCCGCTCGTTGTCCTCGAGCCAGCCGGCCTCCAAAGCCGGCGCCGCGAACCGGGCGGCCGCACTGTGTTTCCGCAGTACGGCGTTGCCGCCCATGTGGTCGGGATGCGCGTGGCTGTTGACGATCAGCGTGAGGTCCGCAAGCCCAAGCCCCAAAGCCGAAAGCTCGGGCGCGGTCGACGACTCCGGTGTCGACGCGATGCCGGCGTCGAGCAGTACGAGCTCGGAGCCCGCATCGATCACGTGCAGCCAGAGCGGCAGCCCGCACACGTGCGGGTAGTCGGTCGCCAGCCGATGGATTCCCGGTGCGATCTCAGCGGGCATGTCCCTCACCGTCCCTCGAAGTTTCCGGTCCGCCGTTCCGCGAACGCCGCGCGTCCTTCCGCGGCATCCTGGGTGCCCAGGGCAACCGCCTGCAGCTCACGCTCGTACTGGATCGCGGCCTCCAGGCCCATCGACCAGGCAGCACGCAGGTTCGCCTTCGCGGCCGCAGCCGCGACCGGCGGCCGCGAAGCGATCCGCTGCGCCAGCTCGGTTGCGGTTGGCAACAACTCGTCGGCGGCAACGATCTTGCTGACCAGTCCGATCCGGAGCGCCTCGACGGCGTCGATCGGGTCGCCGGTGAGCAGCATCGTCGCCGCGTCGCTCGCCGGCACCGAGGCAGCCAGGAGGGCAGTCACACCCCCGCCGCCGATCCAGCCGAGCTTGATCTCGGCCGCCGCGAAGCTCGCCGTGGTGGCCGCGAGCCGGATGTCACACGACAGCGCCAGCTCCAGCCCGCCGCCGTACGCGTAACCGTTGACCGCCGCGATCACCGGGGTTCGCAACGAACGCAGCGCGTCGCAGTAGTCGCGCCGGTTCCGGAAGTGCCACGGGCCGTCGTACCGGTCGAGCTCGCCGATGTCGCTGCCGACCGAGAACGCCCGCTCGCCGGCGCCGGTCACCACGACCGCACGGATCGACGGGTCCTCGTCGATGCGTGGAATGAGCTCGAGCAGCGCTGCGCTCATCGCCCGGGTGGCGGAGTTCAGCTTCGCGGGTCGGTCCAGCGTGAGTACGCCGACGTGCCCGTCGGTCTCGAAGCGGATCCGGCCGTCAGCCATCCCGTCAGCCATGGCGCGCCTTTCGAAAGTCGTCCTCGATCCGGTCGACCGCCGCGGCCGCGTCCTCGTCGTTGCCGAGCAGCTCCCGCACCCGCTCGGACAGCTCGTCCTGGAACCCGATCCAGCCGTCGAACCGAGGCCGCACGTACGACGTACGCAACGTCTCCAGCGTGGCGGAGTAGTGCCCGTTCCACGCACGGTCGACCTCCGCCGACTCCCAGACCGCCGCGGTTGCGGACTGGCCGCCGACTCGCGACACCACGTCCAGCTGCGTCCGTACGTCGAGCAGCCCCCGCACGTACTTCGTCACCGCGAGCACGTTGGCGTACGAGCGTGGCGTGACTGCAAGACCGGTTCCGCCTAGCGTCCCGCAGCCGAGCACGTCCTCCGCCCGCAGCCGCGGTGCCGCGGCCCACGCCAATGGCGCCCGGCCGTTCGCCTGCCCGTAGGACGCGTAGCTGTAGACCAACGGACAGCACACTGCTTCCCCAGCAACCAGCAGCTCGTGGATCCCGATCGGATCGAGCTCTGCGAACTCCTGCGCGCTGTGCTTCCACACCGCACGCAGCAGTCCCAGGGCCTCCACGGCACGCGGCTTGTCAAGAAGCAGCTGCCCAGTGCGGTTACCCGCGAGCCCCAGGAGCATGAGCCCCGCATGCGGTCCAGCCACGCACAGCACGACACCAGGCAGGTCCAGTACGTCCGACCAAGCGGCCGGCGGCGTAGCCAGCTGATCCGGCCGGTAGGCACAGGTCTGCGTAGCAGCGTCCAACGGCACCGCCCACCCGTGCCCCTCCACCCGGTAGCTCTCCCACGTCGGCTGCACTGCGCGGGACTCCCACACCGCCAGGTCATCCGCCGAGAACACGTCCTCGACCGGCAGCACCGCACCGGCCTCGATGGCCGCACCCAGCCCCGGGTGGTCGATCACCAGCAGGTCGTACTGACCGGCCAGGTCGGCCAGGGGCGTCGACTCGAACCCGGACAGCGGCTGCCGTTCCCACTCCACCTCGACGTCCGGGTGCGAGTACGACTCCAGCGGCCGGTAGCCCCGCGGGTGGTCCCACGTCAGTCCGCGCAACCGCACCGTCATGGGGCGACCACGGCGCCCTGCTCGAACAGGGCCTGCTGCTTCGCCGGCGACAGACCAAGCTCCTCCAGCAGCTCGTTCGTGTGCTCACCGACCAGCGGCGCGGGGCGCGTCACCTCGGCAGGCGTCCGGCTGAAGCGGTACGGGAAGCCGGGCGTCGTGACAGTGCCCTCGGTGGGGTGGTCGTACGTCACGAAGGACTCGTTGTGCAGCACCTGCGGATCGGTCCGCAGGTCGTCGTACGACAGCACCGGACCGCACCACACGCCGCGCTCGCGCAGCTTGACCATCCAGTACTCCGTTGATTCGCGCCGCAGCGCCGTCGACACCGCCGCGGCGATCTCGTCGCGCCGGGCGAACCCGTCCCGCTCGGCGTCCAGCCCGGCCAGCTGTGGAGCGTCCAGCACCTCTGCCAGTACCGGCAGGTTCGCAAAGGCGAGTGAGATGTATCCGTCGGCGGTGGTGAAGATGCCGTACGGTGCGCGGATGTAGCTGTGCGCGTGGACCTCCTCCGACCGCGTCTGCGGGACGCCGCCCACGGTGTGCACAGACAGCTCCTGCATCTGCAGGGCGATCACGGCGTCCAGCATGTTCACCTCAACGAGCTGTCCTTCACCGGTCCGCTCCCGGTGCAGCAACGCGGCCAGTACGCCTTCGAACGCGCTGTACGCCGTCACCGCATCAGCCAGGAAGTACGGCGCCGCAACGGGCGGCTCGTCCGGACGACCGGAGCTGAACAGCGCACCGCTCATCGCCTGCACCAGCAGGTCCTGTCCGGGCCACTCCGCGTACGGACCGCTCTCGCCGTATCCAGAAATCGACACGTAGACCAGCGAGGGCTTCAGCGCACGCAGGGTCTCGTAGTCCACACCCAGCCGTGCAGCCACGCCAGGGCGGTAGTTCTGCAGGAACACGTCGGCTGTCCGCACCAGCTCGTACAGGAGCTCGCGCCCCTCGTCGGACTTGAGGTTCACCGCCAGGCTGCGCTTGTTGCGGTTCAGCGACAGGAACGACGCGTTGACCTCGTTGCCGACGGCACCGCCCGCGGACGTGTGCCGCTGCCATTCACCGGTCACCGGCTCGACCTTGACCACGTCCGCGCCGAGGTCGCCGAGCCGCATCGCGGCCAGCGGGCCGGCCATCGCCAC
>DASSDE010000321.1:0-6294 GCA_035697365.1 Kribbella sp.
TAACAGGAGGAACGATGAATCAGCTGGAGCTGTCCTCGGGGACCCTGGAGTACGTCGACAGCGGGACCGACGGGCCGGTGGTCGTGCTGCTGCACGGACTGTTGATGGACGCGTCGCTGTGGGACGACGTGATCGCCGACCTCGCCACGGACCATCGATGTATCGCCCCGACGCTGCCGCTCGGCGCACACCGGTTTCCGATGGGTCCCGATGCGGATCTGTCGCTCCCGGGCATCGCTGCGCTGGTGGTGGAGTTCCTGGAGCGGCTCGAGCTGCGCGACGTCGTACTGGTCGGGAACGACACGGGTGGAGCACTCGTGCAGCTGATCCTCCGGGACGGTTCCAAACGGGTGGGGCGCGCCGTGCTGGCCTCGTGTGAGGCGTTCGGGAATCTGCCGCCCGGCCTGACGGGGAAGGCGATTGCGATGGCCGGCAAGTTGTCGCCGACGCTGTTCGGTGCGTTCATGCAGCAGTTGCGGCTGAAGGCGGCGCGGCGCGCACCGTTCGCGTTCGGGACGCTGACGAAGCGCGGCGACGCGGCGACCGCTCGCTGGATCCGGCCGGTACTGGAGTTGCCCGAGATCCGTGTGGACACGGTGCGGATGCTGCGAGCGGTGTTCGCGGACCGCGACCTGCTCAACGACGCCGCGCCCGAGCTCGCGCACTTCGACCGGCCGGCCCTCGTGATCTGGGCGGCCGATGATCGGGTGATGCCGCTCGACCACGGCCACCGGCTCGCCGACCTGCTGCCCCAGGCGCACCTCGAGCTGATCAACGACAGCTACACCCTGATCCCCCTCGACCAGCCGCAACAGTTCGCTACCCTGCTCAGACAATTCGCCCAGACGTGACGCAATCCCTCCCACTCAACCGAAGCACCCTCCCTACGACTCGAGGCGGTGGCCGCGGTACGGCCTAGAGTGCGGTGGGTGATGGAGTTGACGTTGGGGTTTGCGCGGGAGTTGTTGGCCAGGCAGCCGTTCAGTGTGTTGGTCGGGGCGCGGGTGGTGGCGTTCGGGGACGGGGGTGCGACGCTGGAGCTCGACATCCGCCCGGATCTCCAGCAGCAGAACGGGTTCCTGCACGGTGGCGTGCTCAGTTACGCGGCCGACAACGCGCTGACGTTCGCGGGTGGTACGGCGCTGGGTCCGAGTGTGCTGACCGGTGGGTTCACCATCAACTACCTGCATCCGGCCCAAGGTGACGTACTGCGAGCCGTCGCCACCGTCGCGCACGCGACCAGCCGGCAGGCCACCTGCACCTGCGAGCTCCGCACCGTCGACGGCGACACCGAAACCCTGTGCGCATTGGCCCAGGGCACGGTGATCGCAGTCAGGCGGTAGGGATCAGTCGAAGAGGTCTTCGAGGAACGACTTCTTCTTGCGCGGGTACTGCTGATTCCCGTACTGCTGATTGCCGTACCGCTTGTCGTCGTACCGGTTGTCGTCGTAGCGCCGGTCGTCGTGGTGCTTCTCCTCGCGCCGTGGTGGCGCGTTGAAGCGCAGCTCCGCGTCCACGAGGTGTTCCAGCTCGCCGCGGTCGAGGAAGATGCCGCGGCAGTCACCGCACTGGTCGACGGTGACGCCGCTGCGCTCGTACGTTCGCATCAGCCCATGGCACTTGGGACACGTCAGGCTCTCCATCCGGAAACGGTAAGTGACGAAATCCGCCCGAACCCGGGCTCTCAGCCAACTCTCAGCAACTTCCTACTTGAAGCTGCCCAGGAACGACTTCAGGATCGGGCCCGCGGTGTGCGAGCCGGACTCGCCGCCCTCGACGATGACCGCGAACGCGACGTCGCCGCGGTAGCCGGCCATCCAGGCGTTCGTGATGACCTTGCCCTTCGAGACCACCTCGGCGGTACCGGTCTTGGCGGCGACCGCGCCGCTGCCCTCCAGCACCTTCGCGGTACCGCTGGTGACCGTGGTCCGCATGAACGTCCGCAGTGCCGCAACCGTTGCCGCGGGCAACGGAGACGCCGCCGCGCCGGCCGCGTCCTTGCCCGGTACCAGCACCGGCTTCATCGCCGTACCGTGGTCGACCGCACCGGCGACCAGCGAGATCGCCAGCGGGCTGGCCGTCACGGTGCCCTGACCGATCATCGACGCGGCCTGATCGACGTCGTCCTTGGGCGCCGGCACCTGACCCCCGTACGCCGACAGTGACAGATCGAGGTCCCGCCCGATGCCGAACATCGCGGCGGCCTTGGTCATGCCGTCCTTCGGCAGCTTCGCGTGCTGCGAGATGAATGCGGTGTTGCAGGACTCGTTGAACGCCTTCTGCATGGTGCCCGCGCCGTACGCCGCGAGACCGTCGTAGTTCTTGAAGGTCTTGCCGAAGACGTTGATCGTCGGCGTGCAGGGCAGCGCGGTGGTGGTGGTCTCACCAGCGCCGAGGAGCGCGGCCGAGGTGACGATCTTGAACGTCGAACCCGGCGCGTACCGGCCCTGGAAGGCCTTGTTGTACGTGGTCGGGTCCGGGCCGTTCGCGGCCGCGAGGATCTGGCCCGTGGACGCCTGCACGGCGACCAGCGAGGCGGGCAGCTTGCTCGTCGCCAGTGCGGCCTCGGCGGCCTTCTGCATGTTGGTGTCCAGCGTCGTCTTGACCGGCTTGCCGACGGTGCCCTTCTGGCTGAAGACCGTCTTGATGGTCAGCTTGGTCTTGCCGTCCCGCAGTGTGACCGTGCCGCCCGGTGTGCCGGCGAGCTGCTGCTGGAACGCGTACTGCAGGCCGGTCGTACCGACCTGGTCCTGGGCGGAGGCGGTCGGGCCGGCGTTCTTCAGGGAGTCCTCGGTCGCGGTCTTCATGGTGCCGATCAGCGAACGCGCGAACGTCGCGGTCGGCGGCAGCGACTGGGTGCCGCCCATGGTCAGGACGCCCGGCAGCGCGCTCATCTTCGGCCGCAGCGCTTCCCACTGCTCGGCGCGGATCGTGATCGCGTCAACGAACTGCCCGGCGGGTGCCGCCTTCGCGCGGGCGGCGAGCTTCGCCCCGTCGACCTGGAGGTACTTCGTGAAGGCCGCGTACGTCGCCGCGGTGGCCTTGGTGCCGGAGGCGACGCCGACGATCACGACCTGCCGGTTCGCGGTCAGCGCGACGCCGTTGCGATCCAGGATCGACGCCCGGGCCGGCAGCGCGCGGACCCGCTTCAGATAGTTCGTGTCGCCGAGGCCGGGGTAGATGGTGTCGCCGGCGGCCTTGATCTTCCAGGCGTCGCCGGTCTTCACCGCGGTTGCCGTACTGGTCCACTTCATCGCGCCGATGCCGCGCAACTGCGCCTCGACCGCGAGCTCCTGGGTGCAGTTGTTGTCGTCGGAGCACTTCGGGTCGCCCTGCGGCGCGACCGTGACGGTGCTTGCGACGAGCGCGCTGTCGACGTCGTCGAGGCGCTTCGAGAACACCGTCGGGTTGTCGGTGAGCGCGCCGGCCGCGTCGGGCTTGCCGTTCGGTGCCCAGGCCTTCACCCAGGCGTCGGCGAACTGCTTGATGACCGCTCCGGACGCCTGCTGTTCGTCGTTCCCGGACTTGCCGCCACCGGACTTGCTGTCCGAACAACCGGCGGTGATCAGCAGACTACTCAGGCAGACGATGGCAGTGGTTCGCTTCACAATCCCAACTCTCGCACGACGACGGATGGACACCGGGACGCGGTCTTCGGCGTGTGGCTACCTCGGAAACTTACTCAACCAGCCCAAGTACGACGCCCTGGCCCGCTCAGGAGTTGGCACCAGAGGAAGTGTGAATCAGAGGCAAGACGCGGCGTGAATTGGTCTGCCGGAATCTGGAACCGCGTTCCACGCCCGTCGGACGCGGCGTATTCTGCTCCTTTGTGACCCGCCTTGCTCTGCACAGCCGCCTGATTCCCGGAACCGAAGAGGCCTACGAGACCGAGCATGCCCGCGTCTGGCCGGAGCTGATCACGGTGATGCACGCCGCCGGCATCAGCGACTGGTCGATCTGGCGCAGCGGCCGGGACCTCTTCCATCTGGTCGAGTCCGACGACTACGAGTCCGCCGTCGCGTACCTCCGCGACAACCCGACCGACCAGCGCTGGCAGCAGCACATGAGCCAGTTCGTCGAAGGCTTCGCCCAGAACCCCGAAGGCGTCGCCGGCCAGTCCCTGCGCCATGTCTGGACAATGAGCGAGCAGTCCTAGTACATCTCCCAGACGAGCACCTCGGCGCCGGTCGGGCCGGCGGTGACGCGTTCACCGTCTGCACCGGTCATCCGGACGGCATCAGCGGTACCGAGCTCGCCCGCGCCCTCGACGGTTGCCGTACCGGTCGCGACGAACAGGTGCAGGTACGGAGCGGTGGGCAGCGTGATCGTGCCGCCCGCGGCGAGGCGCGCGACGGACATCCCGGCGGCGGGCTGGTTGAGGCGGATCGCGGTCGAGGCGGTGTGCTTAGCGAGACCTGAGGCGACCGGGACGAGTTCGCCCGTACTCAGATCGAGTTCGCTTTGTTCGTACGACGGCGGCAGGTCGAACTGCTCCGGCCGCACCCACATCTGTACGTAGTGCACCGGTTCCGCGCCGTCGTTCCACTCCGAGTGCTGGATGCCCGAGCCCGCGCTCATCCGCTGTGCGAGACCTGGGTGGATCGTGCCGCTGTTCCCCTGCGAGTCACGGTGCGCCAGCGCACCCCGCAGCACCCAGGTGACGATCTCCAGGTCCTGATGCGGATGCGTACCGAACCCGGTGCCAGGGGCAACCGTCTCGTCGTTGTGCGCGACCAGGAACCCGAACCCGACGTTCGCCGGATCGTAGTGCGCCCCGAACGAGAACGAATGCCGCGACTCCAGCCAGTCCGACGTCGTCGCGAACCGCTCGTCCGCCCGGAAGATCTCCACGGTCCAGTAATACAGGAACGGACTGCGCCGCTCGGTGGGCGGCGCAGTCCGGTCTAAGGGTGAGACGCCTGATCAGCCCGTCGGGTTCCCGTTGTCGGAACCGAGGGTGGCGGTCAGGGTCTGCTTCTGGCCACCGCGGGTGATGCTGAGCTTCACCTGGTCGCCCGGACGGTGCGAACGGACTGCGGCGACCAGCGCGTCCCCTGACGCGATCGTCTTGCCGTCCACAGCGGTCACCACATCTCCCGACTGCAGACCGGCTTTGTCCGCCGCACCGCCGGACGTGACCTCGCCGAGGCGTGCCCCACTCGTGAGCCCGTCGGAGGACTGCGCGTCGCCGACCGTCACGCCGAGCCTCGCATGGGTGGCCTTGCCCTTGGCCACCAGCTCGTCGATGATCGGCTTGGCCTGGTCGATCGGAATCGCGAAGCCCAGGCCGATGTTGCCGCCCTCGGATTGTCCCGATCCTCCGGCGGTCTTGATCGCGCTGTTGATACCGACCACCTGGCCGGCGAGGTCGATCAGGGCGCCGCCGGAGTTCCCCGGATTGATCGCGGCGTCCGTCTGGATTGCTGGGAAGACTGTCGTACTGTCCTGCTGCTCGTCGCCCGACGTCACCGGGCGGTTCAGCGCCGAGACGATCCCGCTGGTCACGGTCGCCTCCAGGCCGAACGGTGAGCCGATGGCGACGACGCCCTGGCCGACCGCGAGCTTCCCGCTCGAACCCAGCGTGGCGGGTGTCAGGTCGTTCGCCTCGACCTTGATCACGGCGATGTCGGTGAGCGGGTCGGTGCCCTTGATCGTGGCCGGTACGGTGCGGCCGTCGTTCAGCATCACCGAGATCTTGCCGGCGCTGCCGAGCCCGGCGGCCACGTGGTTGTTCGTGACGATCAGGCCGTCCTTGCTGATCACGATGCCGGAACCCGTCTCCGCGCCCTGCGAGGAGACGACGGCGATCTTGACCACGCTCGGCAGCACCTTCGCGGAGGCGCTCTGCACCGAGCCGTCCGGCGCGGCGGCCGGGGCCGCCTGGTTGCCGTTCAGCGGGGCGGTCACCGATGGGGTGTTCGTGGTGTGGTCGTTGCTGGCCGAGTACACGGCGGCGCCGCCGACGCCGCCCGCAGTACCGACGAGCAGCGCGGTGAGTGCCACCGCGGCCAGGCCGACCCGGCGCTTTGGCTTCGGGGCGGCAGCCGTGCCCGGCTGCTGCGGTCCATGGGGCCAGTTCGGGCCCGGAGACGCCCCCTGATGCGTCCCCGGTTGCCCGAACTGCGGGTAGGCACCCCCACCTGCGGGGTACTGGCCCGGCCGCTGCCCCTGCGGCCCCGAGTCCAGCCGCGGCTGCCCGCCTTGCGGCGCGTAGTGCTGCTGCTGATGCTGCCCGTACATCGGCAGCTGCTGCGTCCGCTCCGGCCCTTGCTGTCCCTGTGCATTCTGGCCGGG
>DASSDE010000322.1:0-6952 GCA_035697365.1 Kribbella sp.
GTTGTTGTAGAGGTCGGCGAGCTTGCCCCACAGCGGCACCGTGGCCGTCATCGTCAGGAGCTCGAGCGTGACCACCCAGGTGTACGACGACTGGCTGGCGCCGAGGTCGTGGATGATGCGCGGCAGCGCGGTCGACACGACCGTGCCGGCCAGGATCGCCACGAACAGGCCCATCATCAGGCCGGACATGGCCTGGATGGTCTGCCGGGGCGTGAGCGAGTGACTGACCGCACCCACAGGTTCCGGAGTGGGTGACGAGGTCGTCGTCATGAGTGCCCCTTCTGATTGTTCGGCCCGAAGGACGTGTCGATGCCTTGGGCAAGTAACTGGAACGCTTCGTCGAGAAGTTCGGGGATCGGGCGGCCGGGTGCGGTCTTGTGCAGCTCCATCACGACCCGGCAGGCGGAGCCCGCGGTACTGACGATCAGGGCGGGCCGCAGCGAGCCGGCCGGCTCCCCCATCCGCTCGGTGAGCGCGGCGGTCAGCTGCCGCTCGTCGTCGATGCTCGACAGCATCAGCTGGTACAGCAGGGTCGGGGAGCTCATGATCAGCTCGCCGCGCCGCGACAGCTCGCCGTCGCTGCCGAGCTCCTCCAGGACGTCGTGCACGACGTGCCACATCGTGGTCAACGGCGACTCGTCCGGCGGCGCGGTCCGCATCCGGTCGAGAGCACGCTCGAGGTGCTCGGGGTTGCGCCCGAGGATCGCATGCTCCTTGTGCGGGAAGTAGTTGAAGAAGGTCCGCACCGAGACGTCGGCCGCCTCGGCGATCTCCTCGACCGTGACGTGCTCCGGCCCCTTCTCCAGCGCGAGCCGCAGCGCCGCGTCGGCCAGTGCCTCCCGCGTCTGCAGCTTCTTGCGCTCCCGCAACCCACCCCCGCCGTGCCTCACGCCCTCCAGACTACGGACAAACTTGCAGTCACTGCAAACAATTATCGCTGCAACTTTGCAGGCTCTGCACGGTGATCCTGCGATCGGGTAGAATAATGGTCAAGCCTCCGGCACGGTTCTCGTGTGCGGAGGCTTTCTTGTATGACGATTCCTCTCTACAAGGCCGCCGGCGCCACCCGTGGTGACGCCATCCTCCCGCTCAACCAGCTGCGCGTGCAGTACCCCGAGCTGTACGAGATCCATGCCGCGAAGTACGCCGATCGTCCGGACCGCATGAAGACTCCGGTGTATCCGCTGGACTGCACCTGGGCCGACGTGGTGTTCCTGTCACCGGTCCACCCCGCCCCGATCTTCGAGGCCATGCACGAGTCCGGCAGGATCGGTCCGGTCGTGGTCGACTACTGGACCCTCGACGCCGAACTTCTCGACCCCGCGATCACCTGCATCCTGATGAAGCGTCACGACCCCGAACTCCGGCCCCAGCCGCCGGAGGACTTCATCCCCTACACCCCGCAGACCGTTGCCTCACTCTCCGTACCTTCGGAGCGTGCACTCCAGCGGCTGCGCACCCTGAACGCGACAGAACCCCTCTACCCCTGGGCCGACATCCCCCACATCCTGCACCGCGGCCCGATCCCCGTCGCCGCCTTCCGTACGTCGGCAGGCGAGCCGGTCACCAGGTAAGAAACTTTACAAAGCAGATATCACTTAGGGAATATCTTGACCTAGGCTCGACTCTGCGCCACCGCCCGGGCGTTGGATCTGCACAAGACACACCATCCGATGCCAAGGAGGCACCCCGTGTACAAGGTCAGCCGCACCGGTCGCCGTGCGTTCACCGCCGGCGCCGCGGTTGCCACCGCCACCCTGCTGGCCGCGGGGTGCTCAGGCAGCACGTCCCCGGGCACCGGCTCGGGGAGCCCGGACGCCACGCTGGTCTTCGGCATCACCGCGGACCCGACGCAGATGGTTCCGTGGACCAGCACGTCCGAGCAGTCGATCCAGGTGCTCTCGCAGATCTACTCGACGCTGCTCGACACCGACGCGGACCACAACCCGATCGCCGGTCTGGCCGACCTGCCGAAGATCTCCACCGACGGCATGACCTACACCTTCACGCTGAAGAAGGGCCTGAAGTTCACGAACGGGTCCGCCCTCGACGCCACCGACGTGAAGTACACCTTCGACAAGATCATGGACCCGGCGTCCAAGGCCAGCTCGAAGTCGTACTTCGCCTCGGTCGGCAGCGTCCAGGCGCCGGACCCGCAGACCGTCGTGGTCAAGCTGAAGAAGCCGGACGCGTCGTTCCCGGTCGGGCTGACCGGGGTGAACACGGGGATCGTCCCGTCGGACGTCGCGGTCGACAAGCTGGAGACCACGCCGGTCGGCTCCGGCCCGTACAAGTTCGTCAGCCGGACGCCGAACGAGTCGATCACCCTGGAGCGGAACGCGGACTTCGCCGAGGGCAAGCCGGGCGCGGCGAAGGTGGAGTTCCGGATCATCCCCGACGACCAGTCGATGGTCTCGGCGCTGAAGACCGGATCGGTCGACGTCGCGATCTTCGACAATCCGGTGACGGCCAAGACCGCGACGTCGGACAAGGTCAAGGTCGACAGCGTCTCCTCGCTGCAGTACCACGTACTGCAACTGCGTGCGACGTCCCCGACACTGTCCAACGTCAACGCCCGGCTGGCGATCCAGTGCGCGATCTCCCGGAAGGAGGTCGTCGACTCGGCCGCGCTCGGTGCGGGTGACATCACCGGCCCGATCACGTCGCCGGAGTTCAAGTCCGACCCGAACGCCCAGCCCTGCGCCAACCAGGACCTCGCGAAGGCGAAGGACTACCTGGCCAAGGCGGGCAAGCCCGACGGCTTCGCCCTGAACCTGATCACCTCGCAGGGCCTGTACTCCACGGCAGTGAACGAGGCGCAGAACATCCAGTCCCAGCTCGGCAAGGTCGGCATCAAGGTCACCGTGCAGACGCTGGACTCGAACACCTACGTCCAGAAGTGGCTCGCGGGTGACTTCGAGGCTGCCATCGCGCAGAACGGCGGCAGCGCCGACCCGAACACCATGTACGCCCGGTACTTCACCTCCGGCGGCAGCTACAACAAGGTCGCCGGCTACAGCTCACCGGAGTTGGACACGTTGTTCGCCCAGGGCATCGCCACCACGGACACTGCCAAGCGCCAGGCGATCTACAAGCAGCTGTCCGACCAGCTCGTGAACAACGCCGCCTGGGTCTGGCTGTTCACGCCGAAGGAGTTCATCGCGGTGAACGCGAAGGTCAAGGACTTCGAGGCGCGCAGCGACGCCAGCGTGTCGACGCTCTGGAAGGCATCGCTGTCTTGATGGAACCCCTCCGTACGCTGGCCCGCCGCCCCGTCACGCGGCGGGTCGGAGAGGCCGTCCTGACGCTGGTGGGTGTGTCCGTACTGACGTTCGTGCTGCTGCGCGTTGTCCCCGGCAACCAGATCACCGCGTCGTACGGCACCGCAGCCGGCGAACTCTCACCCGAGCAGGTCCGCTCCCTCGAGGCGTACTACGGGCTCGACAAGTCGCTCCCGGTCCAGTACTTCGATTGGCTGCGCGGGGTGCTCACCGGCAACCTGGGCATCTCCACCACGTCGCACGTGAGCGTCGCGCAGCTGACCGCCCAAGCGCTGCCGAACACGGTCGAGCTGGCGATCTTGTCGATCCTGGTCGGCCTCCTCCTGGGCGTACCGCTGGGGATGCTCGCCGCCAGCCGTCCCGGCAAACCACGGGACAACGTCACCCAACTGGGCAGCCTGCTGGCGCTGTCCGTGCCGTCGTTCCTGCTCGCCACCGTCCTGGCGAGCTGGCTGGCGAACACCTTCGGCTGGTACCCGAACGGCGAGGGGTTCCGTACGCTCGCCCAGGACCCCGGGCTCAACCTGGAACAGATGATCCTGCCGGTCCTGGTGCTCGGGATCAGCATCGCGCCGCCGGTCCTGCAGACCACCCGCACCGCGATCCTGGCGATCCGCGCCGAGGACTACGTCCGTACGGCCCGGGCCAAGGGCGTACCCGAACGGCGCCTGCAGTTCCGGCACATCCTGCGCAACGCCCTGATCCCGGTGGTGACGATGACCGGCCTGCAGTTCGGCTTCCTGCTGGGCGGAGCGCTGGTGGCCGAGCAGATCTTCGCGATTCCGGGGATCGGCCGGCAGGTCCTGCTCGGCCTGACCCAGAAGGAGTACGCCGTCGTGCAGAGCACCGTGCTGATCATCGCCACGATGTTCGTCGTGGTGAACCTGCTCACCGACCTCGTCTACCGCCTCGTCGATCCGAAGGCGCGCGTCCGATGAGCGCGGCAACCGAACTGAACAACGTACCGGACGTCCCGATCGACGCAAGCCGGCGCAGGCGCGCGTGGCTGTCGGCCTTCCGTACGCCGTCGGGTGTCATCGGTGTGGTCCTGATGCTGCTCGTCCTACTGCTCGCGCTCATGTCCCTGTTCGGTTTGACGCCCCACGACCCGGCCCTGCAGAACGTCGCGGACTCGCTCAAGTCGCCCGGTTCGGCGCACTGGTTCGGGACCGACCAGTTCGGCCGGGACGTCTTCTCACGGGTCGCGTCCGGACTGGCGAACTCGTTGCGGATAGCAATCGTCTCGGTGGCCGCGGCCGCGATCGCCGGCACCGTCCTCGGCGTTCTCGGCGGCTACTACCAAGGTGTCGTCGACCGGATCGTCGGTGTCGTCACGAACGTCCTGTTCGCGTTCCCGTCGCTGCTGCTGGCGCTCGCCCTGGCCGCGACGCTGAAGCGCAACTGGGCGACGGTCAGCATCTCGATCGCGATCGTCTACATCCCGATCTTCGCGCGGGTCGCCCGCGGCCCCGTACTGACGCTGCGGTCTGCCGACTACGTACTGGCCTCGACCGCGATCGGCCGCAGCAGGTTCTCGACCCTGTTCGAGCACATCCTGCCCAACATGCGCGGCATCCTGGTCGTCCAGGTCACGCTCTCGCTGTCCTGGGCGATCCTGACCGAGGCGTCGCTGAGCTTCCTCGGCTTCGGTACCCCGCCGCCGGCCGCGTCCCTGGGCGGCATGGTCTACGACGCGCAGACGCTGAGCAGCGTCGCACCCTGGATGCTGCTGTTCCCGGGCATCGCACTGATCGTCGCCGTCATCGGCCTCAACCTTCTCGGCGACAGTCTCCGCGCCGCCCTCGACCCCAGGACGGCAGGCCGCTGATGCGCATCCTCGGAATGATCTCCGGCACCTCGCACGACGGCATCGACGTCGCGATCGCCGACTTCACCCGCGACGCCGGCCGGCTGACCGGGAAGATCGAGTACTCCGTGACCGTGCCCTACACGCCGCGGCTCCGGAGCCGGCTGATCGCCGCACTGCCACCGGCCGCTGTCGGCTTCGACGTGGCGTGCGAGCTGGACACCGAGATCGGGCAGGCCTTCGCCGCTGCCGCCGCGACCGCCTTGGATGCGCACGCCTCGCTGCCGGATGTGGGCCCGGTCGACGCGATCTGCTCGCACGGTCAGACGGTCTTCCACTGGGTCGAAGGCCGGGCCGTCCACGGCACGCTGCAGATCGGTCAGCCTGCGTGGATCGCCGAGCGCACCGGGATCGCGGTGATCTCGGACGTACGCGCCGCCGACATCGCGGCCGGTGGCCAGGGCGCTCCGCTCGTTCCCGTACTCGATCAATTGCTGCTCGGGCCGTACGTCACTGCCGGCCGGCGCTCCGGCGCGCTGAACCTCGGTGGCATCGCCAACGTCACCGTCTGCGCTCCGGACACCGACCCGATCGCCTGGGACATCGGCCCCGCGAATGCACTGATCGACGCCGTCGTCACCGCTTCGCCGGACAGCGACGACACCTTCGACCGGAACGGCGAGCTGGCCGCAGCCGGCGCTGTGGTGCAGGATCTGCTGAAGGAGTTGGCGTCCGAGCCGTATTACGCACTCTCCGCGCCGAAGAGCACCGGCAAAGAACTCTTCCACCTCGAGTACCTCCGTGATGCACTCCGCCGAACTGCTCTCGAGCCGAGCCTCCCGGATCTCGTCGCCACCCTGACAGAACTGACCGCGGTAACTGTCGCCGATGCGATCCGTGCGGCCGAGCTCGAGGTCCTGGTCGCGTCCGGCGGCGGCGTGCACAACACCACGTTGATGCGCCGCATCGGCGAACTCGTGCCGGGCGTTCGAGTACTGACCAGTGACAAGGCCGGTGTGTCGTCCGACGCGAAGGAGGCCGTTGCCTTCGCGTTGATCGGCTGGGCGACGCTGCACGGGCTGCCCGGCAACGTACCGAGCTGCACCGGCGCGTCCGGACCTCGCGTACTGGGCCGGATCACGCCTGCCCCCGGTCGCCCGCTGCCGACCGTCGAGTCGCTGTCCGAATGGCCCGATTCGCTGACCTTCGCGGAGACCGCCCGATGACAGTGCTGAGCGACGTCGTCGCCCGGCTGCTCGGACTCGGCGACGAGCACCATCACCCGGCGAGTGCGATCGCCGGCGTCCGGATCGGTGCGGAGACGCAGGTCGAGACCGGCGGCTGGGCAGTACTGCCCGGACCTGGCACCGCTGGGGTCCCGATGACTCGTCAGCTCGCCCTGGACCTCGCGTCGGTCACGAAGGTCGCCTCGACGACCACACTCGCGATGCGCCTGGTCGCCGATGGCCTGCTGGAGCTGGAGGCACCGGCCCGGCGGTACCTCCCCGACTTCCACAGCGACATCGCCGTCGAGCAACTGCTGACGCACACCGCCGGTCTGCGGCCCTGGTGGCCGTTGTACTGCGACTCGCGCGATCGCGACAGTGCCCTGCAACGTGCGCAGACCCTTCCACTCGCCACCGCACCGGGAACCACCTGGAAGTACTCCGATCTCGGGATGATCCTGGTCGGGCTGATCATCGAGCGCATCACGACCCTCGGCCAGGCGGAGGCGTTCCGGAAGCTGATCGCCGAGCCGCTCTCGCTCGGCGCCTCGTACGGCCCGATCCCCGCCGAGCAGGCCGTCACCAGCGCGGACAGCGACACGTACGAGTTCCAGATGATCGCGACCGACCGCCCGTAC
>DASSDE010000323.1:0-4782 GCA_035697365.1 Kribbella sp.
CCCGCGAACACCGCGAGGTCGCTGCGCACCTGCCCCGGCGCGGCGACCGCGGCACGCCGCCGCAGCACCCGTCCTTCGAGGGACGTCATCGTCCCTTCTTCCTCGGCCCACTGCGTCACCGGAAACACCACGTCCGCGAGCAGCGCGGTCTCGGACGGCACGACGTCCGCAACCACGAGCAGTTCCAGTGCCGCCAGCCGATCCCGTACCGACGCAAGGTTCGGCGCCGACACGAGCAGGTTGCTCCCGTGCACGAGCAGGGCTTTCGGGCCAGCCGCCGTACCGAGCGAGTTGATCAGCTCGACCGCACTCTTTCCGGCCCGCGGCAACTCCTCCGGCCGCATCCCCCAGATCTGCGCAAGGTGTGAACGCGCCGCCGGGTCCTCGATGCTCCGATAGCCAGGCAGCTGATCCGCCTTCTGCCCGTGCTCACGTCCACCCTGACCGTTCCCCTGCCCGGTGATGCACCCGTACCCACTCCCCAACCGCCCAGGCAACCCGAGCGCCAACGCGAGATTGATGCACGCCGTCACGGTGTCTGTGCCCTTGCTGTGCTGTTCGGCCCCGCGCCCGGTCAGGATGAACGCGCCGGCGCCACCATGCACCGGAGCGGCCGCCGCCAGTACGCGCGCCGCCTGCCGGATCGAGGCAGCAGGTACGCCGGTCACCCGTTCCGCTCGCTCCGGCCACCACGAGGCGGTCGACCGGATCAGCAAGTCGGGGTCATCGACTCGTTCCTCCAGGAAAACGGTGTCGGCAAGCCCTTCCTGCAGTACTACGTGCGTGAGCGCGAGGACCAGCGCCAAGTCCGTACCGGGCGTCGCCTGGAGGTGCAGACCGGCACCTTCGTCGGTGAGGCTCGCGGTGCCCGAGCGGCGCGGGTCGACGACCAGAAGCCCACCCGCGTCCCGTGCACCTTGCAGATGCGCGACCGCCGGCGGCATTGTCTCCGCGAGGTTGCTTCCCACCAGCAGGATCGCGCCGGCCCCACCCAGATCAGCCAGTGGGAACGGCAGCCCGCGATCGATCCCGAACGCCCGGTTCGTCGCCGCGGCTGCCGACGACATGCAGAACCGGCCGTTGTAGTCCACGTTCGCCGTCCGCAGCGCGACGCGCGCGAACTTCCCGAGCGCGTAGGCCTTCTCGTTCGTCAGCCCGCCGCCGCCGAAGACCGCGATCGCGTCCCGCCCGTGCGCGGCCTGCAGCGCCTGGATCCGCTGGGCGACAAAATCGAGCGCGGAATCCCAACTCGTCTCCTCGAGCTCGCCCACCGCGTTGCGGACGAGCGGCACGGTGAGCCGGTCCGGCGTCGTCAGTACGTCGGGAGCCGTCCAACCCTTACGGCACAGGCCACCCTTGTTGGTCGGAAAGTCGCGCGCCCGGACCTCGACCACAGCCGGCCCTTCGACCGGGTGCAGCGTCGTGGCGCATTGCAGCGCGCAGTACGGGCAATGCGTCGAGATTGCTGTCACACGCGCTCCCGGCTGAGCCGGCCACCCTTGCGCAGGTAGCAGAAGTACGTCACCGCGAGGCAGACGACGTAGAAGCCACAGAACACGTACAGCGCCGGGATCAGCGATCCGAAGTGGCTCGTCGACGTCGCGAATCCGCGCGGTACCAGGAAACCGCCGTACGCGCCGACCGCAGAAGCGATCCCGATGCAGGCCGCCGCCTCCCGCCGGGCCCGGCCCGGGTCGTCCGGCGTGCTGAGCCGGAAAACCGCCGGAATCATCCGGTACGTCGATCCGTTCGCGATCCCGCTGGCCACGAACAGGACCAGGAAACTGCCCAGGAACGCCGGAAAGCTTTCCGCCTTGAGCGAGAACATTGCGGAAACAATTCCGAGGCCCATCACCACGAACGACCACACCGTCACCCGCGCGCCGCCGATCCGATCGGCCAGCTTGCCGCCGAACGGCCGCGCCACCGAGCCGACCAGGGCACCGAGGAACGCGTAGTGCGCCGGTGTGATGTCCGGGAACGTGGTCTTGATCAGCAACGGAAACGCCGCCCCGAACCCGATGAACGACCCGAACGTCCCGATGTACAGGAACGAGATCACCCAGGTGTGTGGACGCTTGGCCGCCGCGATCGACGTCCGGAACGAGGAGTTCGCGACGGAAAGGTTCGACATCGTTTTCCGCGCCCAGAAGGCGGCCAGCACGATCAGCGGCAGCCACATCAGGCCGGACCGGTTCAGCGTCAGACCGGCGCCGGCGACGACCACGATCGGCACCAGCAGTTGAACCACCGCGACCCCGAGGTTGCCGCCGGCCGCGTTCAGGCCGAGCGCGAAACCCTTTTCCTTCTCCGGGTAGAAGAAGGAAATGTTCGTCATGCTGCTGGCGAAGTTGCCGCCGCCGACGCCCGCCGTGGCGGCGACCAGGGCCATCAGCCAGAAAGGTGTTTCCGGCTGCGTCATGAAGTACGACAGTCCGGCGGTGGGGACGAGCAGGAGCAGCGCAGAGACGACAGTCCAGTTGCGACCGCCGAACCGCGGCACGGCAAACGTGTACGGCAGCCGCAGCGTCGCACCGACCAGGCTCGGCAGCGCGACCAGCCAGAACAGCTGATCGGTGCTGTAGCCGAACCCGGCCTTCGGCATCGACACCACGACGATGCTCCACAGCTGCCAGACCGAGAATCCGAGGAACTCGGCGAAGATCGAGGGCCACAGGTTCCGGCGGGCCACCGCGCGGCCCTGACCGACCCAGAACGTGGCGTCCTCGGGGTCCCAGACGTCGATCCAGCGTCCGCGCCTCGGCGCCTCGACCGTGCCCACCGCGCCGCTGCCGTCTCCCTGGCCGCGGGTGGCGACAGCCGCTTGCCCTGTCTCGAGCGTCATCGCAAGTCTCCGATCATCCGACCCCACTGATTAGGCCTGGACGTTATGACCGGGGTGTTTCCGCGTAGTCATCTTGTTGTTACGCCGCCGAAACGGCTCCCGCACACCCGTCGGCAGGCGGTGAGAGATCCCTGGGCCGGCGGTGGGTACTGTTTGAATCCAGGGGCGGGATCGGACAGCGAGGGGACCACGCCGTGCACGACGACGAGCAGGACGCCGCCGCAGCAGGTGGGAAGCACCGCGCCTCCGGGCCCAGCGGCCGCAGGCGGTGGACCTGGCGCGCGGCCATCGCGCTCGTACTGATCGGCTGGCTCGTGCTCGGGTCGCTCGGCGGACCGTCGATCGGCAAGCTCAGCGAGGTCCAGCAGAACGACAACGCGAACTTCCTCCCCAAGCAGGCCGAGTCGACCCAGGTTGCCAACGAGTCCGCCAAGTTCGTCGACTCCAAGGCGCTGCCGTACTTCGTCCTGATCGAGCGCGACGCCCCGCTCACGCCGGCCGACCTGGCCAAGGTCCAAGCGTTCTCCGCGCGGATCCCGGCGCTCGACATCGGCGGCGGGAAGAAGCTCGGCGACTACCTGACCGCGCCGATCGCGAAGCCGACGCCGTCCGGCGACCAGAAGGCCCTGCTGCTCACCGTGCAGATCGACGGCGACCGTGCAGACGAGGTGGTCGAGCAGGGCCAGACCGTCCTGTACGCGGTCGCGAAGGCGCTCCGGGACGACATCAAGCAGGACCTCACCCCGACCGGCCTGCAGGTCTACGTCACCGGTCCGGGCGGTGTGTTCGCCGACTTCGTGGTCGCGTTCAGCGGGATCGACGGGATCCTGCTCGGGGTCGCGCTCGCCGTCGTATTCGTGATCCTGCTGATCGTGTACCGCAGCCCGATCCTGCCCATCGCCGTACTGCTCACCGCCGTCTTCGGCCTCGCCCTCGCCGCGCTCGTCGTGTATCCGCTGGCGAAGAACGGCACCCTGCAGCTCAACGGCCAGAGTCAGGGCATCCTGTTCATCCTGGTCGTCGGGGCCTCGACGGACTACGCGTTGCTGCTCGTCTCCCGTTACAAGGAGGAGTTGCACGACTACGAGAGCAAGTACCGGGCGATGCGGGTCGCGTGGCGCGCGTCGATCGAGCCGATCGCGGCCAGTGCGGCGACCGTCATTCTTGGTCTGCTCTGCCTGTTGCTGTCCAAGCTCGGCAGCACGAAGGGTCTCGGTCCGGTCGGCGCGCTCGGCATTGCGGGTGCGTTCATCGCGGCGATGACGTTCCTGCCGGCCATCCTGCTCGCGTTCGGGCGGCGCATCTTCTGGCCGTCGATCCCGCGCCTCGACCACGTGCACTCCAGCGACCAGGTCGGCGGCCGGCGGCTCTGGGGCCGCGTGTCCGGGCTGGTCGGGCGGCGCTCGCGGCGGGTCTGGGCGATCACCGCGCTGGCGTTGGTGGCGTGCGCGGCGTTCCTGCCGACATTCAAGGCCAGCGGTACGTCGCAGGAGGACCTGTTCCTCAACAAGGTCGAGTCGGTCACCGGCCAGGAGCAGCTCGCCAAGCACTTCGACGCCGGCGCCGGTACGCCCGTACAGATCCTCACGCCCGTGGCCCAGGCCGACCAGGTGGTGCAGACCGCGATGAAGGTCGACGGGGTCGGCGCCGCATCCGCGTCGGTTGCTCCCGGCGTACCGCCGAAGGTTGTCGACGGCAAGGTACTGGTCCAGGCCACGCTGAAGATCCCGGCCGACTCGCCGGACGCGACCAAGGTGGTCAAGCACCTGCGCACCGAACTGGACAAGGTGAGTCCGGACACCCTGGTCGGCGGCAACACCGCGATCAACCTCGACGTACTGGACGCCGCGCAACGCGATCTCCGGGTGATCATCCCGACCATCCTCGCGGTGATCTTCGTGGTGCTGATGCTGCTGCTCCGCTCGCTGGTCGCTGCC
>DASSDE010000324.1:0-4505 GCA_035697365.1 Kribbella sp.
CTGACCCGGTCACCGGTGAGTCGTAGATCAGCGCGGTCCGCTCGCCGGCACCTGCTTCGACGTGCCGGTCGAGGGCGTTGTACGCCGTGTTCAGGACACCGTCGGGGTACCAATGGAAGATCGGGGCGCCGGTCTCGTCGAGGGCCTGGGTCGGTGGACTCGTCCAGGAGATCGCCTCGGCCGCTTCCAGCCAGAACCCGCGCGGGTCGTCCAGGCTGCGGCGGTAGCTCTCCTCGTACGTGCCCATGCCACCCATGTGTATGGCCTCCATCCGTCGGCTGTTCCCCATCGTGGCAGGGTTGGGGCATGACGGTAAGTGTGGAGGATGTGCGGCAGGCTGCGGAGCGGATCGCTGGGCGGGTCCTGCGGACGCCGGTGATCGAGGTACGGCCGGGGCTGATCTTCAATCTCGAGTTGCTCCAGCACACCGGGTCGTTCAAGCCGCGGGGCGCCTTCAACCGGCTGCTGACCGCGAAGGAGAACGGCGAGCTGACCGGGCAGGGCATCATCGCGGCGTCCGGCGGCAACCACGGTCTGGCAGCCGCGTACGCCGCGCGCGCCCTCGGCGTACCGGCCCGGATCTTTGTGCCCGAGACCACCCCGGCCGCCAAGCTCGGCAAGCTGCGGACGCTCGACGCGGAGATCGTGCAGGTCGGGAGCGAGTACGCCGAGGCCTATCAGGCGGCACTGCACGCGCAGGAGGAGTCGCATGCGCTCCTCGTTCATGCGTACGACCAGCCGGAGGTCGTCGCGGGCCAGGGCACCGTCGGGCTGGAGCTTCTGGAGCAGGTCGACGGATTCGACACTGTTCTGGTGGCGGTTGGCGGTGGTGGGCTGATCGGCGGTATCGCGACCGCGATCGGTGACCGCGCACAGGTCGTCGGCGTGGAGCCGGAACTGGCGCCGACCATGCACCGTGCCCTCGCCTCGGATGGGCCGACCGACGGTCCGGTCGCCGGTGTTGCAGCAGACTCGTTGGGCGCCCGCCGCCTCGGGGACCACGCTTTCACCTCGGTCCAGGACCATCACGTGCAGTCCGTCCTGGTGACCGACGACGCGATCGTTGCCGCCCGCAAAGAG
Organism: Kribbella sp.; assembly: GCA_035697365.1. Lineage (GTDB taxonomy): Bacteria > Actinomycetota > Actinomycetes > Propionibacteriales > Kribbellaceae > Kribbella. The sequence continues at coordinate 1,081 of DASSDE010000324.1, forward strand.
CTGTGGCACGACCATCACCTGGCGACCGAGCACGGCGGCGCGACGGCGTACGCGGCGCTGATCTCGGGCGCGTACGAGCCTCAGGCCGGCGAGCGGGTCGTCGTGGTCGTCTGTGGGGCGAACACGGACCCGGGAACGCTCAGCCTCGGCTGACCCGCTTCGGCTGTTTGTCGTCGGCCAGGACCCAGGCTGCCAGCACCCCGGCGAGACCGCCGAACAGGTGACCTTGCCAGGAGATCCCGTCCTGCGGCAGCAGCCCGCCCCACAGCGCACTCCCCCACACCATCACCACGACGATGCCGACGAGCACCTGAGCGATCCGGCGGTTGAACAGCCCGCGCAGCACCAGGTACGTCGCGTACCCGAACACGAGGCCGCTCGCGCCGATCGTGATCACATTCGGCGGAGAGATCAGCCAGGTGCCGAACCCGCCGATCACGGTCACGATCGCGGTCACCGCGAACAGCCTGGCCGCGCCACTGATCGCGATCAACGCCCCGAGGGTGACCAGCGGCAGCGTGTTCGAGATCAGATGCCCGAATCCCAGGTGCAGGAACGGCGCCGTCAGAATGCCGACCAGGCCGCGCGGCTCCCGGGAGATGATCCCGTACTGGTCGAGGGCGCCGTTGGTGGCGGTGTCCACGACCTCGATCAGCCACATCAGCCCTACCAGGGCACCAAGCAGCTTCAACCCGGACCCGATCCGGGCCGTGTCCACACTCCGCCCGGTGCGCTTCGCCGGGGTCTGGAAGCTCATGCCTTCCACAATGCCGTATCCGGCCAAGTCTCAACCCTTGACAGGCGCGGCGACAGCAGAACGTAACGTCTGCAATACTGCGAGTGGCTCGTCGAGTGAGGGGGAACGATGCCGATCGCCGTGTACGTGCTTGGGCTGAGCATCTTCGCCCAGGGGACGTCGGAGTTGATGCTGGCCGGCTTGCTGCCGGAGCTGGCCGCGGATCTGCACGTGTCGATCCCCCAGGCCGGTCTGCTGATCTCGGCGTTCGCCGCCGGCATGCTCGTCGGCGCGCCGGTGCTCGCGGTTCTCACCCTCGGCTGGTCCCGCCGTACGGCGCTGCTCATGTTCCTCACGGTCTTCGCGCTCATGCATGTCGCGGGCGCCCTCACCACCAACTACGCCGTACTGCTCGGCACCCGGATCGTCGGCGCCTTCGTGTACGCCGGGTTCTGGTCGGTCGCCGCGGTCACGGTGATGACGCTGGTCCGCGCGGACAGCCGGGCACGCGCGATGAGCATCGTCACCGGCGGGCTGACGGTCGCGACCATCGTCGGGCTCCCGCTCGGGACCGTCCTCGGGCAGCACCTCGGCTGGCAGTCGGCGTTCTGGACCGTCGCCGGCCTGTGCGTGCTCGCCATGGCAGGCGTCCTGGCGACCGTGCCCGCCGGCCGGCCCGATCCGGCCCAGGCTCCCCGGCTGAGCGACGAGTTCCGCGCGCTGGGCAACACTCGTCTGTGGCTGGCCTTCGGCACCACCGCGCTGGTCACCGCCACCATCCTGGTGATCTTCAGCTACCTGGCGCCACTGCTTACCGAGACGACCGGCCTGAGCGCCGAGGCCGTCCCCGGCGTGCTGGCGCTGTACGGCCTCGGCTCGTTCATCGGGATCAACCTCGGTGGCCGGTTCGCCGACGCACTGCCCTTCCGTACGTTGTTCATCAGCATCACCGGACTGATCGTCCTGTCCGCTGCGCTGGCGCTGACGACCACCGACAAGGTGCTGACCATCGGTGTGATCGTTCTGCTCGGCGGCTTCGGTTTCGGCGCGAACCCGGCCCTGAACGCTCGTGTGTTCAGCCTCGCCGGTGACCGCTCCACGCTCGCGACCGCGACCAACTTCTCCGCGTTCAACGTCGGCATCACCGCCGGACCGTGGCTCGGCGGCCTGGCGATCAACGCCGGCGTCGGCTACCGCGCGCTCGGCTGGATCGCCGTCGGCACCGGGCTCGCGGCCCTCGCCACAGTGCTGTTCGCGGCGTTCGTGCCGATCAGTTCACCGGACCCTGCGGGTCGAGGTGCGACGGATCGAAGTCGGCGTGCCGCTTGAACACGTACTTGTTCAGCAGCCACGTCAGCGCCCACAGCCCGACCCCGACAACCATCAGCCAGCCGGCGATCTTGTAGTCCGCTGAGTCCCGCCCCGACAACGGGCTGGCCAGGTACACACACAGCACAGCGCCCACCACCGGCAGCACGGTCGGCGCATGGAAGTGCTTGTGCTCGACCTTGTCCCGGCGCAGCACCAGTACGGCCACGTTCACGATCGCGAAGACGCAGAGCAGCAGGAACGCCGTCGTACCACCGAGCGCCGCGAGGTCCGCGTACCCGATCAGCGCGAACGCGAGCAGGGTCGTGAACAGGATCGCGATGTACGGCGTCCGGCGCTTGCGCAGCACCCGGCCGAGCGGCCCGGGCAGCACCCGCTCGTGCGACATCCCGTACAGCAGGCGGCTCGCCATCAGCATGTTGATCAGCGCCGAGTTCGCGACCGCGAACATCGTGATCCACGCGAACAGCTCGAGCGGGAACCCCGGCGCGCCGGCCTGGACGACCTTCAGCAGCGGCGTCGCGCCCTCGTTCAGCTCGTCCGGGGTCACCAGTGCGACCGCCGAGATCGCGACCAGTACGTAGATGACGCCGGTGATGCTCAGGCCGAGCAGCATCATCTTCGGGAAGATCCGGACCGGGTCCTTGGTCTCCTCGGCCATGTTGACCGAGTCCTCGAAGCCGACCATCGCGAAGAACGCCAGCGCGGTCGCGGCGGTCACCGCGCTGAACGCCGACTCGCCGCCCGGGGTGTGGAAATCGGTCAGCCGGGAGGTGTCGCCGTCGCCTCCGAACAGGGCCCAGGCGCCGATCCCGATGACGATCAGCAGGCCGCTCAGCTCGACACAGGTCAGGACGACGTTCGCCTTCACGCTCTCGCCGACACCGCGCAGGTTGACCAGCGCGATCAGCGTCATGAACGCCAGCGCGGTGATCATCAGCAGCGAACCGCGCTCGGAGTTGATGTGCACGGCCGAGAAGAAGTTCGCCGCGAACGCCTTCGAAGCGCTCGACGCCGAGGTCAGCCCGGAGCACATCACCGCGAACGTGAGCAGGAAGGTCAGGAAGTGGATGCCGAACGCCTTGTGCGTGTAGACCGCGGCGCCGCCGGCCTTCGGGTACTTCGTGACGAGCTCGAGGTAGCTGGTCGCGGTCAGCATCGCGACCACGAACGCGCACAGGAACGGTAGCCAGACCGCGCCACCGACCTCGCCGGCCACCTTGCCGGTCAGCGCGTAGACACCGGTGCCGAGGATGTCCCCGACCACGAACAGCAGCAGGAGCCCTGGGCCCATGACCCGCTTGAGCTCCGGACGATCGGTCGCGGGGTTGACGGTGGCTTCACTCATCGTGTCTCCCTC
>DASSDE010000325.1:0-3840 GCA_035697365.1 Kribbella sp.
CAGGAGTCCACCTGGATCCGCCAGCCCTGGTCGTCGGACAGGTGCAGGTGAAGCTGGTTGATCTTGTAGCGCGACACCAGGTCGATGAAGTGCTTGACCTGGTCGACGGTGAAGAAATGCCGCGTGACGTCGAGCATCACGCCGCGGTATCCGTAGCGCGGGGCGTCCGAGATCGTCGTACCGGCGATCTCCCAGGAGCCGTCCTGTGGGGTGTCGGCGTCGGCCTTCGCCGGCAGGAGTTGGCGGAGCGTGGTGACGCCGCGGAACAGGCCCTCCGGGGTGGCGGCGGTGACGGCCACCCCGGAGGCGTCTGCGCGGAGCTCGTAGCCCTCGGCGCCAAGCGACTCGGCGCCCTTGGTGGACAGCGTGAGTGTCCCGGTGCCCTCCTGGACCGGGAGCGCGAACCCGGTCGAGCGACGCAGCTGTACGGCGAGCTGGTCGGCTATCGCGCGGGCCGCGGCGTCATCGAGCCCGATGGTGGCGTCGGGCTCGAGCGTGAAGGTCTGATCGGGAAGCGCCTGTTGCGCCGTGGGCTGCGGAATCATGATCGAAAGTGTTCGCGGCCCGCCGGGTTACGTCAAGAGGCTTCAATATCTCTGCGGAGGAGTGTCAGGCAGGCTCTTCGCAGAGGTCGTGCGGCACGACGGCCCGGCGGCGGGTCAGCAGCGGTTCGCTCAGCATGACCAAGGCTGCGGCGGCGGTCAGCAAGCCGCCGACGAGCGCCACCGCGCGCACGCTCGTGTGGTCGATCAACGCTCCGCCGACGAACGCGCCGGCCGCGATGCCGACGTTGAACGCGGAACTGGTCCCGGCGGAGGCAATGTCGGTACTGCCCGGAGCGACCTGCAGGGTCCGGCTCTGTGTCGCGACGGCCAGCCCGCTGAACGCGAGACCGATCAATGCGATCAGTGCGACCGCCACGACCTGCACCTGGCCCAGCGCGAACAGCCCGAACAGTCCCGCGGTCAGGATCCCCAGCGGCAGCACCGTCGCGCCCCACGGGTACCGGTCGAGGACCCGCCCGACGATGATCGTGCCAGCCAGGCCGCCGGCGCCACTGGCGAGCAGCATCGGACCGAGCTGGGCCGACGAGAACCTGGTGATGTCGAGCAGGAACGGTGTGACGTACGTGTTGAACGTCAGGAATCCGGTCACGCCGACCGCCGAGGTGATCAGCAGCACGACGTACCGCCGCAGATCGGGGGAGCTGCCCCGTCGGGACGGACTGTCCTGGACCTCGGCCCGCGGCAGCAGCAGGACCACACCGACACACGCGACCACGCCCAGAACAGTCATCACCACGAACGGCACCCGCCAGCCCGCCTGCTCACCGAGCCAGGTCCCGAGCGGGATGCCGAGGATCGGGGCTAGCGCGGTGCCGATCGCGAGCCTGGCCACCACCCGCCCGCGGAACTCGGGCGGGAACAGGCCGGTCGCGATCGGCGGCGCGATCGACCAGAACAGCGCTTGCGACAGTGCGATCACGAGTCGTGCGGCGAACAGCAGCTCGTACGTCGGGGCGGCCGCGGAGAGCGCCGTGGCGACCGCCAGGACCGCGAGTGTGCCGGACAGCACGAGCCGCCGGGGGAGGTGGTGGGTGAGTCGGGCCAGCGGGAGGGACGCGAGCACGACGACAGTGGCGTACCCGGTGACGAGGAGGCCGACCTGGGAGCGGGAGCGCCCCAGATCGTCGGCGATCACGGTCAGCAGACCGATCGGGAGCACCTCGATGGTCACGAAGGAGAAGGTCGAAACGCCGAGGAACACCAGGGCGGCGGTCGCTCGGCGGGACGAGAGGGGCATGAGTCACCTGATCCCGGTCAAATTTCGGACAGTGGTAGCGTCTCACCTGTGACCGACAGTTCTCATGCGGAATTCCGCATCGTGGGCGGTCACCCCGCCCTCGACCTGGTGAACACGGTCAGCCCGCGGCTGCGCGGCGGCGATCCGGAGCACGACTACCTCACGGCGCCGGCCGAGCTGCTCACCTGGAGCCAGCGGATCGAGCTCGTCGATCTCCGTGACGTCAGCGCCGTCGAAGGCACCTGGCGGCAGGCGCCCGAACTGGCCGCGAAGGCCCTGCGCGCGACCCTGGAGATCCGCGAGGCGACGTACGCGGTGCTCGCGCCGCGGGCGGCCGGCGCCGCGGTGGCGGCCGACGGAGTCAAGCGCAGCGAGGGTTCTGCGTACGAACGCTTGATGTTGCGCTGGTCGGCGGCGGCCGCGCGGTCGATGCTGATCCCGGATCCGGGTCGCGACCGCGGGGTGGCGGAGTTGGTCGTCGGTACGTCGCCGGCGCAGCTGATCCCGGACCGCCTGGTGGTGGCCGCCGTCGAGCTGGTGCGGACCGTGGACCTGCGCCAGTTGAAGGCCTGCCCAGTGGACGACGGCGGCTGCGGCTGGCTGTTCCTGGATCGCAGCCGGAACGGCTCACGGCGCTGGTGCGCGATGGACGACTGCGGTACGCGGGCGAAGATCCGCAAGCTGGGGGCGCGTCGGCGCGCTACCGGCGTACCGGCTGATCACCGGTAGCCTCGCCGAACCTTCACTGTCAGCGACCGGCTCACAACGCGAGAACGCGTGTCGAAAGGTGCAAATGGTCCCCGGGACCTGTCATCGTAGGCGGCCGGGCCTTCCGACAAGTGGGCCTTGGCCCGACCTGCCCCCGACCAGGAGCAGGTCGCAGAACCAGAGTGAACAGAATGTGGAGGACAGATGACGCAGGTGGCAGAGCAGCCGGGCAGTACTGCCGGGCGGCTCGGCTCGGTGGTGCTGGACTGCCCGGACCCACTCGAGCTCGCCCAGTTCTACTCGGCGTTGCTGGGGCTGGACATCGACGAGAACGGTGACGACGACTGGCGGAGCCTGACCGGCCCCGGGTCGTCGCTCGGCAACTCGGCGCTGGCCTTCCGGCGCTCGGAGGAGTACGTGCCGGCCACCTGGCCCGGCACCGACGCGCAGGATCTCCATCTCGACCTGATCGTCGAGGACCTGCCCAGCGGGCACGCGACCGTGGTCGCGCTCGGGGCCGAGCCCCTCGACCCGCTGGACCCACCCCCTGCCGAGAACGCCCGCGGTTGGCGGATCTACGCCGATCCCGCGGGGCACCCGTTCCGGATCTGCCTGGAGTGACCGAAAGGCCCGTCGCGAGACGGGCCTTTCGCTTTGTCAGGGCGCTGTCGCCTGGGCCGCACCGGCGAACGGGAAGTGCCGGCCCTCGACGTACTGCGGCCGCGGCTGGTAACTGTTCACGCCCGGCTCGCCGCGCAGGTGGAACGCACTCGGGTACGGCGTCTCCGGGTCGGTGATCCGCGTCGAGGTCGGGATGTAGCGGATCGTGAGTCCGCAACGCCGGTTCGGCGAGGTGTTCGCGTTGCTGCCGTGCACGATGTTCGCGTGGTGCACCTCGACGTCGCCCGGCGCGAGCACCATGTCGACGGCCCGCTCCTCGTCGACCTCGACCGCGATCTCCTTCCCGAGCACGCTCTCCACGTCGGTGTTGTCGCGCATGCTCAGTACGTCGGAGCGGTGGCTGCCCGGGATCACCCGGACACAGCCGTTCTCCGGCGTCGAGTGGTCGACGGCCAGCCAGAGCGTCACCACCTTCATCGGATCGAGCGGCCAGAACGCGGCGTCCTGGTGCCACAGCACCGGCTGCCCCGAGTACGGCGGCTTGGAGATGTAGTGCGAGGCGAACAGCGCGATGTCCGGGCCGACGAACTTCTCGGCGATGTCGACCAGCCGGTCGTCACTCACCAGCCGGACCCAGAACGGGTCGTCGCGCAGATAGACGTGGCCCAGCTGCTCGGGCCGTACGTCGGGGTGCCTGGCCTGCAGCCA
>DASSDE010000326.1:0-8805 GCA_035697365.1 Kribbella sp.
AGCCGAGACAGACCATCACGTCGTCGATCAGGAACCAGCTCTTCAATGCCCGCAGCTCGGTGCCGTACCCCCGCAGATCCATGCCATAGGCACCGATCGTCCGGCCCGGCACCGAGGTCCCGCCGACCCAGTCGGCCTCGCTGGTACTGCGGAAACCGTAGGAATCGGCCAGCCGTCGGGTGTCGACCGTTGTCCCCGGCAACCGGTATGGATCGACTGTCGGCCAGTAGTCGCCCGAGTAGTGCCCGAGGTCGTCGTCGTACACCAGCACCATCCCGTCGGACAGGTGCCAGCCGTGCAGGTTCTCGTTCTGGATCGACTCGTAGTTGTAGATCCGGGACGAGTACGCACTCAGCCCGATCGTGAACGCCGGACGGTGGTGTGCGGCCTTGTCCATCCGCGGGTACTGCTTGTGCAGCACGAGCGGGCCGCGCGCGGTCGCCGGCGAAGCGAGAACGGTCCGGGCCGTGACCAGGGATGCGGGGTCGGTGACTTTCAGAAAGTTGCGGAACGTGTCCTCGGTGATCCACTGCTTGACCAGCGCGGTGAGCTCCGCGGCCCGTTCCGCCGTCGCGGCCGGGATCAACCGCAGTGTGCCTTCGATGACGGTCTGCGTCGGCGCGTGGTTCTGCTTGCTCGGCCGGGCGATCTCACGGCCACAGACCGAGCCCATCAGGTCGCCGCGCACGATCAGTGGGTCGAACGCGTCGTTGATCCAGCCGTAGATGTTCTCGAGGTCCGGATCCGTGACAGTCCAGTCCGTGCCGCCGAGGAGGTAGAGCAGCGACGAGAGCGTTCCGAGCAGTTCCTTTCCGTAGCCTCCGTTGTACGGGTGCTTGTAGTGCTGCAGGAACGAGCCGTCGCTGTAGAAGCCTTCACCGGTGCCGTCGACGCGGCCGGGTGCGTCGTTGAACGCGAGCACGCTGTTGGCGCCGTTGCCTTCGACATCGCTGATCGCGTCCCGGACCCGGACCAGCGCGGCGGTGTCTCCGTCCAGAACGGCGCGGATCGCTACCACCGTGGCGATCCAGACCCGGTTCGCGCCGGTCGCGATCTGCCGGTCGGCGCGCCACAGGTTCGGGTCGGGCGTGTAGTAGTTGATGGCCTGCGTGTAGGTGCTTCGTACGTCGGCGGGGAGTACGTCGTACAGCAGGACCAGCGTGTCGGCGAAGGCGGAGGCGCCGCCGATCTCCCAGTCGTAGTCGTTGTCGTACCGCGGGAGGGCCGGGCTGTAGCGGTTGGTGTGCATCCATTCGAGGGCGGCGCGGATATCCTCGGCAACTGCCTCGTTTCCTTGGTAGGCCGATCCGTTCGTGGCCCAGGCGACGGCGAGTTGCTTGATGCGGCGGAAGTTCGAGGCGACGTGGTTGGACAGCGTTGTGCTCGCCAGGTCCGGCCAGAGGGTGCTGCGGTTCGCGGACCGGTCGAGGGTAGCGAGAGCGGACTGCGCGATCCGGTCGACACGGGCGATCGCGACGGCGAGATCCGGATCGCCGGGGTCGACGGTCGGGCCGCCGGTCAGCAGAGTCTGCCAGCGCAGGCGGAGCTCGTCGGTGGCACTGCTCGCCCAGCTCGGCGAAGGAAGCGCGAGAAGCGCAGTCCCACCGATCATGCCGCCGAGCACGGTACGCCGGCGGAGCGTCAGGTCAGGCATGAAAGTCCTCCCAAGAAGTACGAACAAGGCGGCGGGCAGCGTGGACGGCGGTCGCCTGCTCGAGGGTGGGGTTAGAGGATTGCGGCGATTGCTTGGGCGCCAGTTGGGTTGGGGTGTAGGCCGTCGCCGCTGTTGAAGGCGGGGCGGAGTTGCGCGGGGTCCGCCGGGTCGCGGAGCGCGGCGTCGACGTCGAGGAGGCGGTCGAAGAGTTGGCCGCGACGGAGTACCGCATTGACCTCGTTGCGGACCTGGTCGAGGGTGGCGGTGTAGCGGCTCCAGCCCTTGAACGGGCCGATGGTCGCGCCGATCACCTCGAGATCGTGGTCGTGCGCGCGTCGTACCAGCTGCTCGTAACCGTGCAGGATCTGTTGCGGATCCGTCTGACTCGGCGGCTGCTGGATGTCGTTGATGCCGAGGAAGATCACCAAGGTCCTGATGTTCGGAAGAGCGAGGACGTCGCGGTCGAAGCGGGACTGCCCGCTCGGACCGAAGCGCGCGTCGTCGAGCAGAACACGGTTTCCGCTGATTCCGAGGTTGCTGATCGCTGGGCGACGACGGAACCGGGCGGCGTACTGGTCGGGCCAGCGGAGGTTCGCGTTGTCCGGTGTTCCGACGCCTTCGGTGATCGAGTCTCCGAGAACGGCCAGGGATACTCGTCCGTTCGCCGGTACGTCGACGCCGGTGAGCAGGAAGACGGAGTTCGTCGGTCGGTCGCCGACGTGTCCGGTGGCGTGCACGTTCCGGTGGAAGCTGAGCGGTCCGGTCGGCCCAGGCAGGTGCATGTTCACCGCGAGATCTCCACCATCCGGTACGGCGATGCTCACCGGATCACTCACCACCGTCGCACCCGCTGCGATCACCACCTGAGGTTCGCCCCCGAACAGCACCCGCCGCTCACCACCCGACTGGCTGGAGGCGACACTCACCGGCCCGAGCACCACCGGCAGAACCCCAAACGGATGAGCAAACCGCAACCGCACCTTTGCCCCGTCCGCGGACCCGATCGCTGCTCGCGCGGTCCCGGTGGTGGTGCCGGCGGTGAGGTGGAGCGTGTGGTGGATTGTGGTGTTGGTGAAGCCGTTGAGGGCGTCCGGGTCGGTGGGGGTCGGCGCGGTCTGAGCGGTTGCCCAACTGGTGACCCAACGCGTGCGGGTGGCGCGTGTGCCTGTTGCGGCAGCCGGCTCTGCACGAGTGGCGGCTCCGAGGAGGCCGCCCACAGCACCGGCGGCGGTTCCTCCGAGGATGCTGCGACGAGACGGTGTCGCCATCAGCAGGCTGCTGTCGGGGTGAAGTCGGACCCGAAGGTTCCTACCGAGTCTCCGCCGGCGTTCCCGGACATGGTGTTCCCGCAGACCTGGCCCTGCGGGCTGCGCATGAACTTGATACCACCGGACGCGTTGTCAGTGATGGTGTTCCCGTAGATGTTGTTGTCGACCCCGTCGGTCTCCGTGTCCCCACCGAGGCGGATGCCGGCGCCGGAGTTGTCGTGGATCGTGTTGTTGCGGAACGTGTTTCCGCTCCCCCGCGCGTCCAGACCACCGGAGCTCGGGTCCTTCTGCGCGCTGCAGTCGTTGTTCTCGACAACGTTTTCCGTCGAGTTCTCCTTGACGTCCACACACTCGTTCCCGGAGGTCGCGATCGTGTTGTCGTGGATGCGGTTGTTCCGGCTGCGGTCCGGCTGGTCGTCCGGGGCGCCGTTCTGACCCTGCTGTTCCGGCGCGGTGCCGAGGTAGATCCCCTCGCCGTTCTTCCCGCCGTCGCCGAACTTGAAGTCGTACACGCCGCACGGGCCGATGGTGTTGTCGTGGACGTCGGCATTCGTGATCAGGTACCTCAGCCGCACACACTCGCCGCCCGCGTTCTTCAACCTCAGGTTCCGCATCGTCAGCGTGCCGACACCGTCGCCGGGCGAGGTACTCATGACGTACACGAGCTTGTCGCGGTACCCGTCCTTGCTCGACGACGACCCGAACAGCCCGTCGATGGTGAACCCGTCCAGCGTGACACCGTCGTGCTGGACCTGGAAGATCCGCGAGTTCCCCGCGCCCTTCACGACCGCGTTCGACGGGCCGGTGATCGTGACGCCGGAGCGGACCGTCACCACATCCTGGAGATAGGTGCCTGAGGCAAGGTGTACGGTCGCGCCCCGCGGGGCGGTGTCGAGGGCCTTCTGGATGGTCGCGAACGGTGTACTCGACGACGTACCGGAGCTCGCGTCGCTGCCGGACGGGGCCACGAAGTAGTCGGTAGCGGCCTGGGCCGGCAGCGCGGGCAGCACCAACGCGGCGCCGAGAAGCAAGATCGGAACGGCTCTGGACATGGTGGTCCTCCTGATAGGGCGGTCAAGAACGGACTAGGGCAGGTCGGATGATTCAGCGCCGTGGCGAGGAGGTGCCCGGTGCGGCGAGGTGCCGTGCCGGGTGCCCCGCAGTAGGCGCTGAATCATCCGACCTGGCCTATGTGCGGTCGGCGACGAGGAGGCCGACCAGAACCGGAACTGTGGTGCCTAGGAGAAGTGGGCCTGCGGGAACGACGAGGGAGAAGACGGGTGCGGCGATGGCGGCGCCGAGGAGTGCGGTGCCGCGGGGGACGGAGGTGAAGGCCAGGCGGAAGGCCGTGCGGCGCCAGTTAGCGGCGGAATCGGAAGGTTTCCGCCCGGCCGCGACGGCGAGTGCGAGGTGGTAGGTGACTGCGGCGGCGAGCAGGCCGATGTGGATCATGAACAGAGTCACGACGAGTGCGCCGGAGTGCGCCGCGAGGAACGACAGGTTGCTGATGGCAATCAGTACGGCGATCGTCATCAGGATGGAGTGCGGGAGGAGGGGGCGCCAGTAGGTGCGCCATCCGGTGAAGACGCCGGTGAAGCACCGGGTGTCGCCGTCAGTGCGCCAGCGGTTGAGGGCGAACCCCACCGCGGCGAGCGCGGGCAGCCAGGTGACGATCCCCAGGCAGAGGATCGTGAACGCGGCCCCCGCCATCGCAGGACTGGTGATCCACCCGAGCAGCTCAAGCGCCCGCCGCCCCAACCCATACCCCGCACCCACCGCGGACGATCCGGTCTCCGCGGAGCGTCCGGTTACCGCGAAGCGTCCGGTTACCGCGAAGCGTCCCGTCCCCGCGGAGCGTCCCGTCCCCGCGGAGCGTCCCGTCCCCGCGGAGCGTCCGGTTACCGCGGAGCGCCCGGTCCCCGCGTTACGTGCGGTTACCGCGTTGCGTGCGGTGACCGCGGGGCGTGCGGTTGCTGGGGTGGGGGCGGTCATCGGGGCGGGTCCGGGGTGACGGTGATGCGGCGGTCCGCGGTTTGGATGACGGCCCGGAGCTGCAGGCCATCACCATTGGCCGGGTCCGGGTGATCGCCCGCTCCGGCCGGCGCCAAGTTGTCAGTTGTGATGGCCTGGGGATCCGCCACCACCCCGTCGTCGCCCGCCAGCAGCACGGTTTCGCCCTCGAACGCGATGCCGAACCCGTGCGCGACCTCCAGCCGGCGGGCTGTGGGTGGTGACGGGTGCAGTGACGACGTCGGCTCGATCGTGGTCAGCAGCGTGACGGCCCGGGACTGGCGGGCGGTGGCGCGGAGGGTGTGCATGGTGCGGGTCAGCTTGAGGCTCGGCGTGCTCGACGTCGGGTTCGCCTCGACTTCGGTCACGGCAGGCTCGACGTCGAGCGGCGTGTGCAGCCGGACCCACGCCTGCGCGGATCCGGAGCGCAGCGCGATCTCGTCGCCGTACTCGATCGGCCAGTCGGCGTGCAGCAGCAGGGTCCAGTCCCGCGGCGCGTCCGCGGCGCATCGGTCCAGCAGCACGATCCGCCCTGCGGGCGTGAAGACGAGCGTCCTGTCGAGACGGGTGATCCCGAGTTCCGGCGGGTACATCGCAGCGATCTGGGCGGTCGCGTGTGCCATCCCGTCGGTGGCGAATACGTCGACCATCCGCGCCTGCCGCTCGTACGGGATCCCCTTGTACACGTGGTACCGGTCCTCGTCGGCGTACCCGAGGCCGTCGACCAGGATGAGGTTGTGGTCCCCCGCGCGCTTCCGGTTGCTGTACCCCTCGTCGACCGCGAGGAACGCACCCCGCGACGTCAGCACGAACGATCCGGAGTCGGGGTGATGGTGACCGGCGCTCAGCGTGTCCCAGCCGCGCTCGCGGTCCAACTGGTGCGACGTCTCCCAGGCCTGATGCCCGCCGCCCGGGGCCGCCTTGAACGACACCATCGTTGCCTCGTCGTCCCATCCGGTCCGTGCCGTGACGAGCCCGAGATCCGGAAAGTACGCCGACAGCGGTGCGCTCTTCGCGGGGTCGACCGGCGGCAGCGTGTCGTCGTACCAGAGGAGCTCGAGGTACGCCTCCGGCATCACGCCCGGCTTCACGCCGCTCGCGTACGCCTCGCGCCAGAAGAAGTGCTCGGAAACCAGATCGGCGAGCCACTGCGCCTCGCCGATCCGGTACGCGGCTGCCAGTTTCCGGTACAGGGCGACGCTGTGCCCGCTGCGCCGATCGTGGCAGTCGCCGTGGTCGATGTTCTCCTCGAACCCCGGCGCGCACTGCTGCAGCCGGTAGGAAAGCGTGTTCGCGAGGAACGGGCAGCGGTCCCACCAGTCGAGGGCTTCCTGGTCCTGCAGCAGATCCAGGTACGTCGCCAGCCACGGCACGCCGTACCGCCAGTAGACGACGCCCTCCATGTCGGAGCCGTCCGCCGGCAGCAGTCCGATCACGGTCTCGAAGTTCGTCCGGGCCCGATCGGTCCACTCGGTCCGGCCCAGTGCGTACCCAGCCGCGGCCAGGCCGGTGTAGCAGATCCAGTTGTGGTTCTGCCAGTACGACGAACTCCACCAACTGCCCTCGGTCTCGACAGCAAACTTGTACAGCCGCGAGCCCTGCAGCTCGAGCTTGGCGCGCAGCTCGTCCGCGAGCTCGAAGTCGTCACCGAGCCACGTCGACGCGAGCGACAGACCGTGCAACAGCCAGCCGGCGTCGAGGTCGTGATCCGGCAGGTGCGCCTTGCCCCAGTGCGGGAACCCGATCGCGGCCGAGATCCAGCGCGCGGCCTCGGCGCGGTACGCCTCGTTGCCGGTCAGCCGGTACGCGAGGGCGAGGTTCGCGGCGGCCGGCCCGAAGTACGTGATGCTCGCCGACGGGTGTTCGACCGGCGGCGTCTGCGTCCGGTACCAATCGCACTGCTCGCGCAACCGCCGCCACTGCGCTGCGTACCGTCCGTCCAGACCGGCACGCAGTACGTCCAGACGCTGCTCATACATTGGTGATCACCTCGGCGAGCTCGTCATCGATCGGAGTGGTCGAGTAGACCGTGCAGAAGGTGGCCTCCGTACCGGTCGCCGTCCAGTCGATCCAGGTCCGGGTCCGTTGCGGGTCGTCGGCGGGCCCGGGTCCGGGCCGGGTCACCGGCACGCCGGCGCCGCGGTGGTAGCCGTACAACTTCTGGCCGCCGACCCACGTAGTACGAGTGGCCCGCGGGCCGACCTCGACGGTGAGGTCCACGTCGGGACGGAACTGGAGGACGATCTCGCGCTCCCGATCCGCTGTCACGCGCACGATGTCCAACAAATAGTTGTCGGCAGCAATCAATTGCCGGGTTGCGCGGACGCCGTCGTACCAGCCGTCGATCGTCGCGGTAACGGACCTGTCGTCGTGGGTGAGCTCCCCGGTCGCTTCGCCCGGTTCGAGGCCGTCGACGCGGATGGTCGGGTGGGAGACAACGGACTTGTAGTGCGCTCGCCACTGCGCATGCCCGTACGGGACCTGGCCGGGATCAGGCTGCCAGGGCGTCGTTGCGCCGTACAGGTAAAGCGCCAGCTTGTCGTGATGCCCGTGCGACCCACCGTGCGGCCCATGGTCGAGAACGGCGTGGATGCCGGCCGCACGCACGACCGCGTAGCACGAGGTGACGTCCCGAGCAGGTGAAGCGCCGGTCCGTGGAGGTCCGCTGAACCAGCCGTCGAACCTGTCCTCCAGCCCGTCGTAGTCCGGACCGACCTCTGCGCGGGCGTACGCCGCGACGGCGGACAGATCGACCGCTGAGGTGAATTGGCGAGCGAGAGCAGCGATCTCGAGCCACTCAAGCGCCAACGGCACCCGCCGGTACGGACCGTCGTGCAGCGCCGGAAGGATTCCACCATCGGTCGCGATGCCGGCGAGTGCCCCGATCATCGCCGCCAACCGGTCAGGAACCGCAGCGGGGTCGTATCCACGCAGGCTCAGCAGATACGCACGCAGAACGAACCCGTGGTAGTAAGTGCTGCCCTCCCACTCCCACCCGTCCTCGCCCGTCGCCACGTGCAGGTGCGCGAACTGGCCGTACTCCCCCGTCAGCCACTCGCCCGCCGCGTCCCACTCCTCGCCGCGGACCGCAGCGGCCGCCTGGCTCGCCGTCGTTCCCAGCGCGTTGAACCAGGCGGTGTAGTTCGACGAGAACTTGTCCTGGGCAACCATCGCGTCCCGCGCCCGCCGCGCCCCGGCGACCATGTCGTCGAGCATCGGCAGGGTCTCGTCGAGCGGCGACCGTCCCGCCAGGTTCAGGATCGAGTGCGCGATCGGCACACCCCACACAGCGTCGGTGAGCGCCTGGTGGAAGAGCCTGCCGCGCTGCATCCAGCCCTGCGCCTGTTCGTGCTCCCCCGCCTTGGTCAGCTCGGAGTAGAGCCGCGCGTACGACGAGAGCAGCTCGGCACCGTTTCCGTCGTACGACAGCAACCGGATCCGCCGGGCCCAGAAGTGGTGTGCAAGGACGGTCCACGCCCCGCGCACCGCGGGGGTGTCGACGCGGCAACCGTACGGGCACGGAACGCCACCGGCCGGAAAGTTTCCGGAATCGAATCCGGCCGGCATCAGCTCGACACCGTGCGCCGGGCAGACGTACTCGTGCCACCAGCCGCCGCGTTCGGCGGGCGGATTCATCGGGGCCACGTGCCACCGTCGATGTCGATGGTGATGCCGGTCAGGTAGCCCGACGCCGGCAAGGCGAGGAAACGAACCGCGTTCGCGACGTCCTCCACCTGGCCGGGGCGGCCGATCGGCGTACCGGCCACCATGGCGGCCTGGGCCTGCTCGGTGGAAAACGTGTTATGGAATGCGGTGTCGGCGATGTAGCCGGGCGCAACCGAGTTCACTGTGATGCCGCGCGGGCCGAGCTCC
>DASSDE010000327.1:0-2000 GCA_035697365.1 Kribbella sp.
GCCAGGTACGGGTTGGCGGACGGGTCCGGGCAGCGGAACTCGATGCGCTTGGCCTTCGGGTTCGAGCCGGTGATCGGGATCCGGATGCAGGCCGAACGGTTCCGCGACGAGTAGACCAGGTTGACCGGCGCCTCGAAGCCCGGCACCAGGCGGTGGTACGAGTTCACCGTCGGGTTGGTGAAGGCGAGCAGCGACGGCGCGTGCTTGAGCAGGCCGCCGATGTACCAGCGGGCGGTGTCGGACAGGCCGCCGTACCCGGACTCGTCGTAGAAGAGCGGGTCGCCGTTGCTCCACAGCGACTGGTGGCAGTGCATGCCCGAGCCGTTGTCGCCGAAGATCGGCTTCGGCATGAAGGTCGCGGTCTTGCCGGCCTTCCAGGCGGTGTTCTTGACGATGTACTTGAACTTCATCACGTCGTCGGCGGCCTTGAGCAGCTCGTCGAAGCGGAAGTTGATCTCCGCCTGACCCGCGGTGCCGACCTCGTGGTGGGCGCGCTCGACGATCAGGCCGGACCGCTCGAGTGCCAGCGTGATGTCGTCGCGCAGCTCGCCGAAGTGGTCGGTCGGCGCGACCGGGAAGTAGCCACCCTTGTAGCGGACCTTGTACCCGCGGTTGCCGCCGTCCTCGACGCGGCCGGTGTTCCAGGCGCCGGCGACCGAGTCGATCGAGTAGTGCGCCGAGTTCGCCTTGGTCTCGAACCGGACGTCGTCGAAGACGTAGAACTCGGCCTCGGGGGCGAAGAACGCGGTGTCCGCGATGCCGGTCGACTTCAGGTACTCCTGCGCCTTGCGGGCGATGTTGCGCGGGTCACGCGAGTACGCCTCGCCGGTCAGTGGGTCGTGCACGAAGAAGTTCACCACCAGCGTCTTCGCGGTCCGGAACTCGTCGATGAAGGCACTCGTCGGGTCCGGCAGCAGCTTCATGTCCGACTCGTGGATCTGCTGGAACCCGCGCACCGACGAGCCGTCGAAGGCCAGGCCCTCCTCGAAGACCTCGGGGCCGAACGACGAGACCGGGACGGTGAAGTGCTGCATGATGCCCGGAAGGTCACAGAACCGGATGTCGACGATCTCGACGCCCTCGTCCTTGACGTAGGCGAGCAGCTCCTCCGCGCTGGAAAACATACGTACTCCTAGGGTGGCTCAGAGATTGCATCTGAACGTAGGGCCCGCCGGTTTCTCCGTCGTGACCCTGATGTTTCGCGGATGTTACGCCCAGCGTGTCCGCGCTGACCCACTGGTGTACGGCGGTGACGCCCTGAGATCTCGCAGCCCGTCACAGGCTGCCGCGGGCAGGTCCGTAGGCTAGACATCATGGCATCATCCGCGGGCGCCGCAACCGGCCCCTCCGAAGAATTCCGCTACCCGGGCAGCCGGCTGGGCCTCCCCGAGGACGGTCCGGGCTCGGTTTCGAGCTGGGGCCGCCGCCTGCTCGCGCTGCTCGTCGACTGGCTGATCGCGGCCCTGATCGCCTCCGCGCTGACCGGCCGCCCGATGTGGGCCGGCGGGAACAACTACAACCTGATGCACACCACGGTGTTCTTCGCGATGTCCGCGATCCTGACCGGCCTGATCGGCAGCACCATCGGCCACCGGCTCTGCGGTCTGCGAGTGCTGCCGGTCCGCGACGGCAAGACCTTCCCGGTGCCGCCCGGCCTGCTCGCCGGGATCATCCGGTCGCTGCTGATCTGCCTCGTCATCCCCGCGGCGATCTTCGACCGCGAGCGCCGCGGCCTGCACGATCTGGCCGCGAAGACCATCGTCGTACGGAGATAGTCAGCGGCGCGTGAGCAGCAACTGGACGTCGTCGAGGTACCCGGTCCGGAAACCCGCCTCGGAGTACGCGAGGTAGAACTCCCACATCCGCCGGAACGTGTCGTCGAACCCGAGCGCCGCGATCGCCGGCCACTGCTCGATGAACCGGTTCCGCCAGATCCGCAGCGTCCGCGCGTAGTCCGCGCCCAGGTGCCGGATCACCTCGGCCCGCAGACCGGTGTGCTG
>DASSDE010000328.1:0-3496 GCA_035697365.1 Kribbella sp.
AGGCGCCGTACACGCCGGAGCCTTACCTCGAGGGCGCGTACGTCTTCCGGTACGGCGGAAAGTACTACCTCATGCACGCGGCCTGGGACCGTGCATCGACCAACCCCGACGGCAGTGCGCGCAACGCGTACGACCCACCGGCGCCGGGCCGGACGCAATACCAGTACGACCTGATCATGGCGGTGTCCGACCACTTCGAGGGTCCCTACTCGCACAGATGGACCGCAGGCGTCGGCGCCGGCCACAACAACGTGTTCGAGGACGCCTCAGGCCATCTGTGGGCCACCTTCTTCCGCAACCCCGCCTTCGGCTACTGGGCGGACCCCTCCCGCACCGCCGACGCCGCAGTCCCCGGCGTCGTCCGCATGGAATGGACGGGCCCACAAAGCAACCGCCTGTACGTCCAGCGCCGGCGGCACGCGTGAGACGCCGACTCGTCGCCCTGGTCGGCGCGCTGGTCCTGGTGAGCGGCAGCCAAGCGGCTGCCGCCCCGGCGCACAAGGCCGACCCGCTGCCGCCGCTGGGAGCCTTGGGCGCCAACTACAACGAGAACCTCGACCAGCTGAACTACCGCGAACTGCGGTCGGCGGGCGCCAGTTGGGTGCGGGGCTTCTACGCGCTACCGGAAGCCGACAAGGTCCCACCGGCCCAGAGCGAGACGATCAAGGTCATCCGGCAGGCCCACGACCGCGGTTACAAAACCCTGCTCAGCTTGAAGTTCCCGAAGACCAACGTGTCGTTCCCGCGGCCGGGCAGCCCGGAGATGACGGCCGAGTTGGCGCGGCTGGATCGGGTGCTGCCGGAGGTTCTCGGGACGGCCGACGTGGTGACCATCGGCAACGAGCCGTTCATCGAGAGCCTGCCCGCCGAGCGCGACGAGCGGCTCAACGAGTTCTACGAAACGGTGGCCCGGCACGTGATCTCGGTCCGCGACCGCATGGCGGCGAAGACCCACCTCTACCTGGGTGCACTGAACCGGCTCGATCTCGCACAGAACCGGACCCCGGCGGTCGAGCGGTACCTGCGGTTCGTCCGTGAGACGCCCGAGCTCGAAGGCGTCGACCTGCATCCGCACGTCGCCGACGAGGCCGCGATCCAGGACTTCCTGGACTACGCCCTGCCGCGGCTCAGGCCCGACCAGACCTTCCTCGTCACCGAGTTCTCCCTCGTTTGGTACTGGCAACAGCACCTGACCGACCGCATCCCCGAGGCGTTCGCCCAGCGCTACGGCTACCCGCCGGACACGCAGTTCTGGCAGGTCGTCGGCGATGCGATCAAGCGTCCGTTCCCCGCGCGGAAGTGGAACGACCTGCTGGCCGGCAGCCCGTGGTTCGAGTCCAAGAAGCACTTTCTGCGCGACGAACTGCAGCGCTTCCGAGCCACCGGCCGCCTCGCGGTGGCGACGTACGGGTTCCGCCAGATCCCGTCGATGACCGCCAACTGGAGCGCGACCAAGGCGCCGTGGTTGCTGAACAGCGTCTTCGCGACGCTGACCGTGCAACCTCGCGGCGACGCCATGTCGACACCGGGTTATGCCTGGATCGACGACTTCCGCGCGTTGCAGTGAAGCAGCTCGTGGGCCCCGCGCACGGGGCCCACGAGCTCATTCGTACGTCGACTCGTCGAGCCCGCTCATGCTGGGGTCGTACGTGACGTCGCCGACGTCGTACATCGAGGTCATCCAGTGGTAGAAGTTGTCGCCACGTTCGCGCAGTACGGTGTAGAGCCGTCGGAGCATCTGGGATCGTACGGCGGCCTGCTCCGGATGCTCGTACACGTTGAGCAACTCGTCCGGGTCGAGCTCCAGGTCGTAAAGCTCGTTCACCGAGTCCGGATTCACCACGAGCTTGTAGCGGTCCGTGCGCAACATCCGTTGTGGGTAAGGGAAGTGGTGGCCGTGGAACTCGCACACGATGTCGTCGGCCCACTCGACCTTCTCGCCCGCCACCAGTGGCAGCAGGCTGCGGGAGTCGGTCGCGTGCTTCGGATCGGCGCCCGCCAGGTCGAGGATCGTGGCCGTGCAGTCGAGCAGACTCACGAAGTTCCCTACGACGCCGGCCGGCTGACCCGGGACCCGTAGCAGTCCGGGCGTGCGGTAGATGTCCTCGTACATCGCTGGGCCCTTGTCGTGCAGGCGATGCGAGCCGGTGAACTCGCCGTGGTCGCAGGTGAAGAACACTGCGGTTTCGTCGGTCAGCCCGAGCCGTTCCATCGCGGCCAGTACCCGCCCGATCTCGAAGTCGATCAGCGCGACGTACCCCTGGTAGACCGCGATCAGCTTGCGGGTGACCTCGATCGGCATCGTGTCGAACGTCCAGTGCGCGCTGTAGTTCTTCTGTACCGGTGGCTTGCCCTGGAACGTCTCGGCGATCGACCGCGGCAGTTCGACGTCGGCCGGATCGATCAGGTCGAAGTACTCGTCGGGGAGGATGTAGGGCAGATGCGGGCCGAAGAAGTTCAGCGCGAGGAAGAACGGTTCGCCGGCGTACCGCTCGAGCATCTCGATCGTGCGGGTGGCGAGATAGTGCTCGAACGTCGCCTCCACCGGCTGGTGCAGGCGCGCGGCGAGCAGGTTGCCCGGGCCGCCGTTCGGCAGCGTCCCGCGGATCCGGTCGGAGATCTCGTACGGCGGGTAGCCGTGCTCCTCGAGGTACGCCAGGTAGTCCGGATGATCCACCGGGTTGTGCCAGCCCGGCAGGTCCGGACCGTCGAAGCCGAAGTCACCGGCCGACTTGTTGGTGCCGACGTGCCACTTGCCGATCAGACCGCAGTTGTACCCGCGATCGCGCAGCGCCTGCGAGAACGTGAACGTCCCCTCGTCGAGGTCCTCGAGGTAGCCGACGTTGCGCTCGTAGTTCGCGAGCAGCTTGTGCCGGAACGGCGCCTGCCCGGTGAGCAGGCTGGCGCGGGCCGGCGTACAGATCGCGGTCGGTGTGTACCACCGGTCGAACCGCGTCCCGGTCCGGGCCAGCTCGTCCAGGTTCGGGGTCGTCCCCAGCTGGTTGCCGTAGGCACCGAGCGTGTCGACCCGGTGCTGGTCGGTCATCAGGAACAGGATGTTCTTCGGATCGCTCACTTCTTCGCCGCCGCGGCGGTGAACAGGTCACCGGTGTAGTACGTCTTCGGGTCGACCTTCGCCTTGAGCTTGCCGGCCTGGACGAAGTAGTCGGCCATCCCGTTCAGCCACTTGTCGATCGTGCCGTCCTTGGTCTTGGCATCCAGCTCCTCCAGCGACAGCACCTTGACGTTGCCCGCGTCCGCCCGCACCTGGTCGACCGGCATGTTCAGCATCTTCGCGGTCAGCTCGATCGACTTGTCCGCATTCGCGGACCGGTAGGCGATCGCGTCCCGCAGGACGGCGATCGTCTTCTCGGTCTTGTCCTGCTGACCGGACACGACGGCGTTGCCGGCCACGAACGCGGTCGGGAACGACACCTGGGACTCGAAGTCGGAGTTCTTCGCGAGCTCGGTCAGGTCCGGGACCTGCTTCTTGATG
>DASSDE010000329.1:0-2274 GCA_035697365.1 Kribbella sp.
CGATCCAGGCGACGCCGGCAGAGCTCCTGCTCCGTGTCGACGCCGCGGACGCCACTGCGCTGGAACAACAGAGTGCCCGAGTGGCGCATCGGGTGGAGCAGATCGCCCGCCGCGACGGACTCCAGGTCACCTGGCAAGCGACCTGAGTTTTCCGGAAGGAGGCCGCTCAGGTGGTGGGGGCGTCGTTGCGGAGGAGGCCGGCTGACTTCAGGTCCGACCACAGAGCCGCCGGTACGTCCGTACGAGCCAGGGCCGCGTTGGTGTGGACCTCTTCGGGCGTACGGCAGCCGACCGCGATCCCTGCCACCGCCGGGTGGAAGAGCGGGAAAGCCAGCGCCGCCGCGGGCAGGGTGGTGCCGTGCGACTCGCAGACGTCGGCGATCTTGTTCGCCTTGTCGATCAGCGACTGTTCCGCGGGCGCGTAGTTGAACGTGGCGTCGGCCGCCGGCCGCGGCTGGGACAGCAGCCCGGAGTTGAAGATGCCGACAGCAACAACCTGGACGTCGTTGTCGAGACAGGCGGGCAGTACGTCGTCGAGCCCGTCCGGATCGATCAGCGAGTACCGTCCGGCCAGCATGATCACGTCGAGGTCGATCTCGCGGACGAACCGGGTCAGCATCGCGGACTGGTTCATCCCGGACCCGATCGCGCCGATCACGCCCTGCTCGCGGAGCTCGATCAGCGTCGGGAACGCGGTCGCGACGGCCTCCTCGTAGTGGTCGTCCGGGTCGTGCACGAACACCACGTCCAGCCGGTCGGTGCCGATCCGGCGCAGTGAGTCCTCGATGCTCTGCAGGACGCCGTCGCGCGAGAAGTCCCAGCGCCGGCGTCGCGTCGTACTGAGGTCGAAGCCCTCGTCGTCGGGCGCTGCGCTGTCCGCCGAGTAGATGATCCGGCCGACCTTGCTCGACAGTACGTACGCGTCCCGCGGCTTGCCGTGCAGCCCGCGGCCGAGGCGCTCCTCGGCCAGACCGAGGCCGTAGTGCGGGGCGGTGTCGAAGTACCGCCAGCCTTCGTCCCAGGCGGCGTTCACCGCGGCGACGGCGTCGGTCTCGTGGACCTCACCGAGCAGGTTGCCCAGCGGCGCACCGCCGAGCCCGACGCGCTGATCGTCCGGAAAGAGCTTCATCACTTGACCGCCGGGAGTCGCAGGTTCTGCATGCCGCCGTCGACGGCGAGCGCCGTACCTGTAGTTGAGCCCGCGAGCGGACTGGCGAGGTACGCGATCGCGGCGGCGACCTCGTCCGCCGACACCAGCCTGCCCATCGGCTGCCGCGCCTCGAGGGCCGCGCGCTCCGCCTGCGGGTCGGTCGCGACGTCGAGCAGGCGCCCGACCCACGGCGTGTCCGCCGTCCCCGGGTTGACGCAGTTCACCCGGATGCCTTCGCGGACGTGGTCCGCGGCCATCGCCATCGTCAGCGCGAGCACGGCGCCCTTGCTGGCCGAGTACAGCGCGCGGTTCGGCAGGCCGGCGGTCGCGGCGATCGAGCAGGTGTTGACGATCGCGGCCGCGTCCGACTTGCGCAGGTACGGCAGGGCGGCGCGGGTGACGCGGGCGATACCGACCACGTTGACGTCCAGCACCCGGTGCCACTCGTCGTCGTCGTTCGCGGTGACGTTGCCCTGGGCGCCGATGCCGGCGTTGTTCACCACGATGTCGATCCCGCCGAGCTGCAGCGCCGCAGCGGCGACCGCGTCCCGTACCGAACCGTCGTCGGTGACGTCGGCCGCGATGCCGGTCAGCGGCGCGCCGACCTCGGGCTTGAGGTCGAACACGACCACCCGGGCGCCCCGGGCGGCGAGCAACGAGGCCGCTGCCAGACCGATGCCCGACGCACCGCCGGTGACTACTGCGCGCAGGCCGTCGAAGTCGCTCACTTGCTCTCCTTTGTCAGGTCGGTCCAGATCTTGCCACTCGGGAACCGGAAGTCGGTCAGCGTCTCACTGTCCATCTCCGCTCCGAACCCGGGTCGCAGGGGTGCCACGTAGTGCCCGTCCCGGATCAGCACCGGGTCCAGGAAGTGCTCGTGCAGGTGGTCGACGTACTCGATCACCCGGTCGTCCATCGATCCGCTCACCGCGATGTAGTCGAACATCGACAGGTGCTGGACCAGCTCACACAGTCCTACCCCGCCCGCGTGCGGGCACACCGGTACGCCGAACTTGGCCGCGAGCAGCAGGTTCGCGATGTTCTCGTTGACGCCCGCGACCCGGGCCGAGTCGATCTGCAGGACCGCCAGCGCCTCGGCCTGGAGGAGCTGCTTGAACACGACC
>DASSDE010000330.1:0-2488 GCA_035697365.1 Kribbella sp.
GCTGGTGATCGAGCCGGCGCACAAGCAGTCGCTGACCGCGGAGCTCGCCAGCCGGGAAGGCCGGACCCTCGTGTTCGTCCGGACCAAGCTGGGCGCCGATCGCGTTGCGACCCAACTGCGGGATCGTGGCGTGATGGCCGCCGCCCTGCACGGTGGTCTCACCCAGGGTGCGCGGAACCGGACGCTCGAGCAGTTCAAGGACGGCTCGGTTCCGGTGCTCGTGGCAACGGATGTCGCGGCCCGCGGTATCCACGTCGACGACGTCGGCCTGGTCGTCCAGGCGGACCCGGCGGCGGACCACAAGGACTACCTGCACCGGGCCGGTCGGACGGCACGGGCCGGTGGCGAAGGCGCGGTCGTGACGCTAGTCCTGCCGCACCAGCGGCGTGGCATGGTCCGGCTGGCCGAGTCAGCCGGTGTCGACGTCGAGCCGGTACGGGTGCGTCCGGGCGACGAGGTGATGACCGGGCTGACCGGCGGCAGCAAGCCGTCCGGGTACCCGGTGAAGCTCCCGGCGCCGAAGCCCCGTGGCAACAAGGGCGGTCGTCGCTTCGGCAACACCCGCCCGGGTGGTCGCGGCAACGGTCCGCGGCGCAGCTCCGGCCCGCGCAAGACGTACCAGCACTGAGTCGAGCGCTGACCTGACAAACGGTGGGTCGGCACAGGAAACTGCCTGTGCCGACCCACCGTTTTGTGTTCAGGGCCTCAGGTGAGGACTGCCCAGAGGCGGGCCAGGAGGGTGCCGATCTCGTCGGCGTCGAGGGGCACCAGCTCCAGTTGGAGTTCGCCCTCGGTCATCCGGTCGGTCATCACGTAGATCGACGGGGTGCCGGCCTCGAGTTCGGTGGCGACACGTTTGGCGTCCGCGACCTTGAGCAGGACGCGGGAGACCGGGAGGCCGGACGGATCCGGGACCGACCGGACCTCGACGCCGGGGATCCGCGCCACGCCGGCGACGAACGCGTCCACCTTGGCGCGCTCGTCGGCCTGCCATTTGACCCGGTCGAACGCCTGCCACTCCTCGAGCGCGGCGAGTACGCCGATGATGGCCTCCTTCGTCGGCTTCATCACCCGGCCGATGCCCTTCTCCTGGGCGCGGACCGCCTGCACCAGCGACCAGGTGCCGGCGACGAGCCCCGCGGTCGGTGAACCGAGGTACTTCTGTCCACTGACCAGCACCAGATCCGCACCGGTCGCGAGCAGGTCCGCGATCCGCGGGAACTGTGCCGCTCCGTCGATGATGGCCGGTACGCCGCGGCGGTGCGCGGCCTTGATCGCCGCCGTCAGGTCGAGCGGCTCGCCGCGGGTCAGCCGTGACGACACGAGCATCAAGCAGGCGACGTCCGGGCCGTCGAGCTCGGCCTCCAGATCGTCGATGGTGCAGCCGTCCTCGTCGCCGGCCAGGTCGACCTGCGCGCCGGCGAGCCGGATGCCCTGCAGGTTCGAGTGGCCGTAGTCGACCACGTGGCAGGCGGGCAGGACGACGCGGTTGTGCATGTCCGTTGCGTCCGGCAACGCGGCTGTCCGCCGGGGGTCGCCGCCGGTCATCGTCGCGGCGGTGGCCAGCGTGATGCCGGCCGCGGTGCAGTGCACGACGGCGCCCGCCTGGGCGCCGGTGACCTGCGCGATGGCCTCGCTGGCGCGATCGCCCAGCTCGTCCATCACGAAGAACTCCGGCAATGCCTGTGCGACGGCCGCGGCCACCCCGTCGGAACTTCTGGACACCCCGAGCGGGGTGTACGTCCCCTTGGCGTTGATCACCACACTCAACCGATAGCGGTCATGAATGCTCATGGTGTAGCCGAGCGTAGTGGTCACCGACAGCAATTGGCGAGAGTCTGAGCGTACGAGTTATTGACCCGAAGCTACTGGTGAGTCATCCTCACTTTTATCGACCTGAGGAGGGACCGTGCTCCGCCCCGCACTTCGAACCCGCCTTCTTGCGACAGCCGCCGCGGCCGCTGTCGTCGCTGTCCTGGCCGCGCTGCCCGCACCGACCCAGGCCACCCCGACGGCCGGCCGGCAGGCCGTTGCCGCCGCCCCCGGAGATTATTGCCTCGAGCAATGTCGCGACATCCTTCCACCGGGGCAGAACGGCAACGCGACCTTCACGGATCTCCTTGCTTTCAAGGCGTTAGGGGTCCGTCCGCCGCATTTCAGCGACACCGTGAAGCCGTACCAGGACCTGGTCTGGAACTCCCAGGGCATCACCGACGACGGCCTCGCGCCGTACTACGACGACTCGTCGTTCGGCGTGAAACCGGACGACGTGGCAAGCACGACGCATCCGCGCAGCGACGTGACGATCGTCCGCGACAAGTCCCGCGGCATCCCGCACATCACCGGTACGACTCGGCTGGGAACGATGTTCGGGGCCGGGTACGCCGGCGCGCAGGACCGGCTGTTCGTGATGGACGTGTTCCGGCACCTCGGCCGCGGCCAGCTGACCCCGTTCGCGGGCGGCGCCGCGGCGAACCGTGAGTTCGAG
>DASSDE010000331.1:0-4387 GCA_035697365.1 Kribbella sp.
CTCGCCGGTACGGTCACCGCCGCCACCGGTGGTGCGCCGCTGGCCGGTGCCAGCGTCACCATCACCGCCGACGGCCAGCCCGACAAGACGCTGACCACCAGCAGCAACGGAACGTTCTCGTCCGTACTGCCGGCCGGCGACTACAACCTGACGGTCGCATCGTTCGGCTACAAGAGCCAGACGACGACCGCTTCGGTGACGACTGGTCAGACCACCACCAAGGACTTCGCCCTGGAGAGCACTCCGCAGGTGAGTGTCGGCGGTACGGTCACAGACGGCTCCGGCCACGGCTGGCCGCTGTATGCGAAGGTGTCGGTCGAGGGCCCGGGTGGCGTGTTCGACTACACGACCCCGAGCAACGGCCGGTACAGCCTGAAGGTCCCGTCGGGTGCGGCGTACTCGCTCAAGGTCGAGGCGAAGTACCCGGGGTACCAGACCGTCAGCCAGCCGATCACGGTCGGCAGCGGCAACCTGACGCAGAACATCGCGGTCCCGGCCGACGCCGAGTCCTGCACCACCGCGCCCGGTTACAAGTGGGGCTCGGACGGCGTCTACGAGACCTTCGACGGCACCTCCACGCCGAACGGCTGGACGGTCGTCGACGGCAAGGGCAACGGTCAGGTCTGGACGTTCGACAACCCGGGCAACCGGGGCAACACCGCCGGCGGCAGCGGCAACTTCGCGATCGTCGACAGCGACCGGTACGGTCCGGGCGGTGCGCAGGACACCTCGCTGGTCAGCCCGGTCGTGGACCTGAGCTCGGTCACCGCTCCGGTGATCCGGTTCAACCAGGACCTGAACTGGCTCGGCGGTGAGAAGGCCGACGTCGACCTGTCGATCGACGGCGGCGCCACCTGGTCCAACGTGCTCGCCCAGGCGGCGGACGTGACGGGCCAGAAGGAGATCGCGATCCCGCAGGCGGCCGGACAGTCCGCCGTGCAGGTCCGGTTCCACTACTACGACGCGTCCTACGAATGGTGGTGGGAGCTCGACAACGTACTGGTCGGCAGCCAGGTCACCTGCGTACCGACCGGCGGCGGCATCGTCGTCGGCAACGTCAAGGACGCCAACACGAACGGGTTCGTGAACGGCGCGGTCGTCACCCGTGACGGCAGCACCGAGTCCGCGACGACGGCGGCGACGCCGGAGGACACCGGCCTGAACGACGGCTTCTACTGGATGTACTCGTCGGCCGACGGCGACCAGGGATTCACCGCCAAGGCCGGCAACTATGTCAGCTCGACCGCGACCGTCGGGGTCGAGGCCGACTGGGCCACCACCGCCGACTACTCGCTGAAGGCCGGCCAGTTGGCCGTCACGCCGGGCAGCATCACCGGCAACCTGAAGCTGCCGGGCGGCAAGGTGACCAAGTCGTTCAAGCTCACCAACACCGGTGGCGCGGACGTCGACGTCAAGTTCGGTGAGAAGGACAACGGCTTCGTCCTGGAGAACGCGAACGGCAGCAAGACCACCAAGGCCCAGGTGGAGAACGGGGTCGGCGCTCCGCTGCAGCGGCTCGCCGTGAACACCTCGTTCGCCCGGATGCTGTCCGGCAAGACCGGCAGCAAGCCGGCCGTCGCGAAGCCGATGGCGGCTCCGTGGGCCGACATCGCCGACTACCCGGCCACTGTGATGGACAACCGGGTCGTGAACCTCGACGGCAAGGTCTACTCGATTGCCGGTGGCAACGGTAGTGCGTCGACGGCGAACAGCTACGTGTACGACCCGGCCTCGCTCGCGTGGACCGCGATCGCCCCGCTCCCGGGCGCCCGCAACGCGATCACCGTCGGTGTCGTCGGTGGCAAGATCATCGCCAGCTCCGGCTGGGCGGATGCCGGCCCGGCGCCGGAGACCTGGTCGTACGACCCGGCCACCAACGCCTGGACCGCGGTCGCCGCCAACCCGGCGCCGCGGGCCGCTGCCGGTCAGGCTGTCCTCGACGGCAAGCTGTACGCCGTCGGTGGCTGCACCACCGCCGGTTGCACCCCGATGAGCAACACCGTGGTGCGCTACGACGCAGCGGCGGACACCTGGCAGACCCTGGCGAACTACCCGCAGTCGGTCGCGTTCGCATCCTGCGGCGCCATCGACGGCATGCTGTACTGCGCCGGCGGCAACGACGGCGTGAACTCGCTCAAGTCGGCGTACGTCTACGACCCGGGAGCAGACACCTGGACCGCGATCGCAGACGCTCCGGCTGACCACTGGGCGGCCTCGTACGCCGTCGCCGGCGGGAAGCTGCTGATCGTCGGCGGCGTCCAGGCCGGTGCGGTCACCAACGCCGGGTTCTCGTACGACCCGGCCGCGGGCACCTGGTCCGCCCTGCCGAACTCCAACCTGCCGCGGTACCGCGGTGGCGCGGCGTGTGGCTTCTACAAGGTCGGCGGCTCGTCCGGCGGCTTCACGGCGACCGCGGACAGTGAGGCCCTGCCGGGTCTCGAGGACTGCTCCGAGTCGTCGGCGGACGTGAGCTGGCTGTCGATCGACCAGACCGAGACCACCTTGGCCCCGGGACAGTCGACGACCGTCAAGGTCACGCTCTCCGCGAGTGTCGACCAGCCCGGCGCCTACTCGGGTGCCGTGACGATCCGCGAGAACACCCCGTACTCGGTCCCGGCCGTCGGCGTGACGATGAACGTCACTCCGCCGAACACCTGGAGCAAGCTGATGGGTACGGTCACCGGCGTCACCTCGTCGGGCACCGCCGCACTCCCGGGCGCGATCGTCGAGGTGGACTCCTGGGCCCAGTCGTACACGTTCATCACCGACAAGGACGGTGGGTACGCGTACTGGCTGGACCGCCGCAACAACCCGCTCACCCTGATCGCCGCGAAGGACGGCTACAAGCCCCAGACCCGCACCACCAAGCTGGTCAACGGCACACCAGTCGTCGAAGACTTCGCCCTGAAGTCGATCAAGTAAGCAAGCAGTAAAACGCTCGGCCCCCGGACCGCCCGGTCCGGGGGCCGAGCCCTGCCTGGTCCTGGATGGCCCCCGGGTGCGGGAAGATCACCTCGGCCGGTCGCACCTGCGCCGAACCTGGGGAAGGCTGGGAATGAGAGAACTGAAGCCGGAGGCTGTCTGGGCGGAGTTCGACGCGCCCAGTGGCCAGCTGTCGCGGGCGGTGGCGCGGTGCATGGTCTTCGCATGTGCCGTAGGACTGCTGGTCCTGCTCGGAACGCACTGGCTGTACGTCGAGAGGTCCTCCGGCTCTTCGGACGAGTACTTCACCGCACCGCAGATCGCCCTGCGCTTCACCATCGTGCTGTTGCCCACGATGCTCGCGGTCTACGTGCTCGCACTCGTGCTCCTGGTGATACGGCCGGCGGAGGCTCTCCTGTCGGTCGTCGCCGCCGCGGTCGGATTGGTCAGCACGGTCGTCGTACTGCTCTCAGGCCCCCACGACGTCCAGCTCCACGGGGAGCAACTCGCCGACTACCGCTGGCAGGCGGCGCCGTACCTCGCACTGATCCTGTGGGCGATCGCCGTCCTGCTCACAGCCCGCATGCGTCGCCTGGTGCGCAACGGGTAATCCAGGTTCCTAGGCGGCCGGTAGCAGGTGGAAGCCGACGCCGCGGACGGCGTGGATGGTGACGGTTGCGCCGAGGTTGGCCAGTTTCTGGCGGAGGCGTTTGACGACCGAGTGGATGTGCGAGCCGTGGCCGAGGTGTTCGTTGCCCCAGACCGCGTGGTGCAGGCGCTGGTACGTCCACACTCGACCCGGTTCCGTGACCAGACAGTGCAGGAAGTCGTGCTCCAGCCGGGTCAGCGGCAGCTCGCGGTCCTTCCAGCGGACCACGCGCCGGTCGACGTCCAGCCGCAGCTCGGCGACCGGCTCGGGGGTGACCTCCCGTACGGCCTTGATCTGCGGGGGCCGCTCCGCGGTCGTCACAACTGCCGGCACTGACTGGGCCGCGCTGGGCGCGACTGCTACACCGGTCAGTTCGAGGAACGCACGGGCCTGGTCGGCGCTCGACACCAGCAGCAGGGCGTCGGCCTCACCGAGCAGGCGGGCCAGGTGCACCCGTTCGGCCGTGGACGCAGCCACGCCGATGATCAGTGACGAATCGGACTGCCTCTCGATCGACAACACAGCAAGCCCCTCCCAGTCGAGCCTGCCCTAAGTACGATTCACGGCACTAACTAAGTCAAGGGATTCCTTGCGCGGCGGGCTGGCACATATGCGTCCTGTCCGACAAAGGACAGGAAAACCTGCGACGCTCCCCCGCCGGGTGTGCGACGGGCAAGCCAAGCGGAGTAGTCTCCTGGCGCACGGTCACTCTGACCGCACCAACGGAGGAACAGTGTCCGGTCTGGTTCGGCGGCCGCTCGTGATCTGGTTGCTCGCGGCCCTCGCAGTCCCTGTGCTGCTGACGGCTGTGCTCGT
>DASSDE010000332.1:0-6302 GCA_035697365.1 Kribbella sp.
CAGTTTGCGCAGGAACGGACCGTTGGCAACCAGATTGTCGCAAGAGAGGATTGTCAACGATTCTTCCCGGCGGGCGATCGCTGCGGCCAGCTGGCCGATGACGGTGCGCGGCGGGCGGCCGGTCAGGTCGGCCTTGATCTCAGGGTCGTTCAGGTTGAGTCCGTCACCGGAGGCGCGGTAGCCCTTCTCCGTGACGGTCAGGGTCACCACCGAGACGCCCGGGTCCGCGATCCGCTCGACCACCGCCTCCGGGTCCTCGGGTGCGGTGAGTACGTCGCGGATGCTGCCGATCACCTGGATCGACGGATCCCCCAGCCCGCGTTCGAGAACGGAGTACAGACCGTCCTGTGGCGCCAACTGGTCCCGAACCGTGGTGGAACGCTGGCTCACCCCGGCGATCCCCCAGCGGGTCTCGCCGGTTTCGGCCGCCGCGCGTTCGGTGACGACGGCCTGGTGGGCGCGGTGGAACGCGCCGATCCCGAGGTGGACGATGCCGACCGACAACGCCTTCGGGTCGACCACCGGGGCGGCGGGGAGATTGGTGAGACTCAGCCTGGTCAAGCGACAACACCTTTCCATCGAACGAACGCAGCTGGACGGACCAGCCCGTCGAGCCAACTCATCGGAGCCAGCGCTTCGGGCCATCTCTTCGGGCCTGCACGTCAGGTCGGCATTTCGGGCCTACTCTTCGGGGCGGCCAGTCCAGGCCGCTAGTCGGAGGGTTCTTCTTTTACTCGGGCGACGAGTTGGGTCGGGTTGACGAACCGCAGCGCGACCACGAGCAGTACCAGCATCATCGCCGTGTACATGATCGCCATCGCGTCGACCGACTGCTGGGCACGGATGCCCGCGGCGGACATCGAGTAGTAGAGCGCTACGACGAGCGTCTGCGAGTCGGGGCCGGCGGTGAGGAACGTCAGCTCGAACATGCCGACCGTCCGAACCAGCACCAGGATCCCGGACGCGAGCAGACCGGGAACGAGCAACGGCGCAAGGATCTTCAGGAACACCGAGCGGGTCCCCGCGCCGAGCATCCGGGCCGCGTCCTCGATCCGCGGGTCGACCTGTTCGATGAACGGCGTCATCGTGAGGATCACGAACGGCACCGACGGCACCAGGTTCGCGAGCACGACCCCGGACAGATGCCCCGCGAACCCGAACTTGTAGAGCACCGTCGCAAGCGGGATGCCGTACGTGATCGGCGGCATCAGGATCGGCAGCAGGAACGTCAGGTACACGATCCGCTTGCCGGGAAAGTTCTTCCGGGCCAGCACGTACGCCGCGGGCGCGCCGACGAGTACGGACAGTACGACGACCAGTGCGGACACGAGCAGCGTGACGACGATGACGTGGAACAACGTGAACTCGTGCCACGCGTCGCCGTACCACTTGGTGGTGAAACCGCTCGGGAACCAGGTGTCGAACCACTTCTGGCCGAACGAGCTGACCAGCACCGACAGCACGACGCCGGCCAGGTTGACGAAGAAGAACGCCACGACGGCCCAGATCACCCAGCCGAGTGGAGTGGCGCGAACTGACCTCATGCCGGGCCTCATCCCTTGCCTCCCGTCGATCCGGTGTACAGCCGGGACCGCCAGACCAGCACGATCGCGACCACGATCAGCTCGACCGCGCCCATCACCATCGCGATCGCCGACGCGTACGAGTAGTCGTACTGCTCGTACGCCGCCTGGTACGCGGCCAGCGAGATGACGCGTGTGGAGCCGGCCGGGTTACCGACCAGGACCGCGGACGGGAACACCGAGAACGCCAGGACGAATGTCAACAAAAAGGTTGTCGCCAATCCGGGTGCCAACAACGGCAGCGTGATGCGGCGGAACCGCTGCGCCTTGGACGCTCCCAGCGTGGCGGCGGCCCGTTCCAGTGTCGGATCGATACCCGACAGGTACGACAGCACCAGCAGGAATGCGAACGGGAAGCCGGTGATGACGAGCGAGAAGAACACGCCCCAGTAGTTGTTCGTCAGGCGGATCGGATTGTCAACAATGTGCAGGGCCATCAGCAGCCGGTTGAACCAGCCGGTCGGGCCGAGGTAGTTCAGCAGACCCTGCGCCGTCAGTACGGTGCCGAGCGTGATCGGTACGACGAGGATGGTCGTCAGCAGCCGCTTGCCGCGGAACCGGCCGCGCAGCCGGAAGGCGATCGGAACCGCGGCCAGTACGTTCAGCAGTGCCGCGGGCAGCGCGATCTTCAGTGTGGTTGCGATCGTGTCGCGCTGGTACGCGTCGCTGAAGAACTTGGAGTAGTTGGCCAGGACGCCGCCGCCGTTCATCGGCTGGAACGACAGGCTGAGGCCGTACAGGAACGGGTAGACGAACAGCAGCAGCACGAAGATCGTGGCCGGAAGCAACAACCACAGCCGCCGGTCCACACCGCGCTCGGCCAGCCGATGCTGCCACGCCCGCCCGCCGCTCCCCTGCCCGTTCCCTTGCCCACCGTGCGGCCGGCCGGCCCGCTCGCCGCCCGGTCCCTCACCCGGTCGGTTGCCTCGCGTGTCGCCGGCGTCGGTCAGCGCGCTCATGACGGGTACACCAGGAGCCGTCCGGGCGTGATGGCCAGCGCGACCTGGTCCCCCGGCTCGACCCGCTGCTCGCTGCGAATGTGCATCTTGAGGTCGCCGTCCAGCACGACCTCGATCGCCCGCTCACGGCCCTGGTACTCGACGACCTCGACGAGCCCCTTCACGCCTTCGTCGGCGATCTTGACGTCCTCCGGCCGTACCGCCGCGATCACATCGTCGCCCTTGGCAACAGAGCCCTGCGCCGCGCCGCGGATCGCCGTACCGCCGAGGTCGACCGTGACCTGGTCGCCGTTCAGCTGGGAGACCTTCACCGGCAGCAGGTTGCGGTACCCCATGAAGTCCGCGACGTGCCAGGTCGCCGGCTTGGTGTGGACCTCCTCCGGCGTACCGATCTGCTGGACCTTGCCCTGGCGCATGACGACCAGGCGGTCGGCCATGCTGAGCGCCTCCTCCTGGTCGTGCGTCACGTACACCGTGGTCAGGCCGAGCGACTGGTGCAGCCGGCGGATCTCGGTACGCATCTCCAGCCGGAGCTTCGCGTCCAGGTTGCTGAGCGGCTCGTCCATCAGAACCAGCGACGGTTCGAGTACGGTCGCGCGGGCGATCGCCACCCGCTGCTGCTGACCACCGGACAGCTGACCGGGCAGCTTGCTCACGTGCTCGGTCAGCTGGACCATCTCGATCGCCTCGGCGGTACGCCGCTGGACGTCACCCTTCGGCAGGCCGCGCATCCGCAGCCCGAACGCGATGTTGTCCCGGACCGTCAGGTGCGGGAACAGGGCATAGTTCTGGAACACCATCCCGAAACCGCGCTTCTCCGGCGGCAGCGTGTCGATCCGGGTCTCGTCCTGCCAGATCGAGCCGTCCGTCAACGGGAGCAGCCCGGCGAGGCAGTTGAGCGCTGTCGACTTTCCACAACCGGACGGCCCGAGCAGAGCGATGAACTCGCCCCGCTCGATGGTCAGATCGAGCCCGGACAGCGCATCCGCCGCACCGAACCTCCGGGTGACACCGTCCAGCCGCAGTTGGGTGAACTCGGTCATGGGACCTCCTGGTCTGGACTGAGGAGCGGAGGGAGCCCGGTCATGGGGCCTCCCGGTCTGGACTGAGGAGCGCAGGGAGCGAAGCGACCGGAGCGACGAGGGAAGACCGGGAGCAACAGCCCCGGGACCCGCCGCGACGGAGTCGCGGCAGACAGCACAGCGACCAGAGCGACGAGGGAAGACCGGGAGGTTGAGCCCCATGACCCGCCGCGACGGAGTCGTGGCATCAGCACTGTCACGAGCCCTTGACCTTGCTGCCGCCTACCTCGCGGTCCCACTTGTCGAAGGCGGCCACCAGCGCCTTCGCGTCCAGCGGTACCTCCGTAGGATTGTCAGCAATCAGTTTGTCGTATTCCGGACGACCGAACTGGTTGATCGCGTCCTGGCTCTCCTGCGGCGCCTGCGACAGCTCGACACCCTTGATCGCCGGACCCGGGTAGAAGTAGCCCTTGTCGTACGCCTTGGCCTGCTGCTCCGGCGTCAGCATGAACTGCAGCAACTGCAGGATCGCGGCCTGCTTGTCGGTCGAAACGCCCTTCGGTACGACGGCGTAGTGCGCATCGGTCACCCAGTGGAAGCCCTGGATCGGCGTGATCGCTGCCTCCTTCGGCACCGTGCCGAGCACCCGCGGGTTGATGTCCCAACCCGTCGTCGAAGCAATGATGTTGGCCGAACCGTTGGCCAGCGCCTTCATCGTGTCCGCGGTACCGGACGGGTAGAAGTCGACGTACTGGTTGAGCTCCTTGAGGTACGCCCAGGTCTTGTCCCAGCCGTTCACCGGGTCCTTCGGATCCTTGTCACCGAGGATGTACGGCAGGCCCATCAGGAACGTCCGGCCGGGACCGGAGTTCGCCGGGCGGGCGTACATGACCTTGCCCTTGTTGGCCTTCGCGTAGGCGAGCAGGTCTTCCGCGGTCTTCGGCGGGGACGGCACCTTCGACGGCATGTACTCGAGCAGCGGGCCGGACGGGTAGTACGTGACCGTCACGCCCTCCTTGCCGGCCAGCTCCTGCATCTTCTGCGCCGGCGGCAGGTAGTCCTTCATGCCGGGCAGCCGGTCGGAGTACTTGGTCAGCAGGTCGGTCCACAGGCCCTGCTCGTGGCCGGCCGACAGGCCGTCGGTGCCGGTCAGTACCAGATCGATGTCGACCCGGTTCGCGGCCTGCTGGGCCTTGATCTTGCCGGCCAGCTCGGGCGCCGGGCCCTTCGAGTACGTGACCTTCGAGATCACGTCGGAGTGCTGCTTGACGAAGTCGTCGATCATGCCCTGCGTCAGCTGCAGGTTGCCGGCCACGTCCAGGATGTTCAGACTCACCGCCTTGGAGGGCTTGTCCGGTACGTCGCCACCGCTGTCGGCGGCGGGTTTGTTCGGCGTCGGGGCGCCGCAGGCGACCAGCACGGCCAGCAGGCCGGTAGCCGCGATCAACTTCCGCTGCAGGTGCATCGGGTATCTCCTCGGATCAAGGCGGTCCCGGAACGGCGCGAACGCCGGCCGGTTCGATCACTTCTGTGGTGCGGGTCCGGTGGACTCCCGGACGATCAGCTCCCCGTGCAAATCCCCGTGGCTCCCGGACGCCGCCGACCGGCCCGGATCGTCGAGCATCGCGAGCAGCAGCTCGACGGCGAGCCGCCCGGCCTCCTGTTTCGGCAGCCGGACCGTGGTCAGCGCCGGCCGCGCCATCCGGGACATCGCGATGTCGTCGACCCCGACCACGCTCAGCTCGGCCGGGACCGAGATGCCGCGGCTGTGCAGCCGGGCGAGCAGCCCGATCGCGACCAGGTCGTTGTACGCGACCACCGCGGACGCACCGGTCGCGACGACCTGGTCCGCAGCCGCCATCCCGCCCTCGTACGTCGGGGCGAAGTTCCCGACCGGAGCCAGCTCCGCGCCGAGTGCGGCGGCCGCGTTGGCCAGGCCGAGCCCGCGGTGCTGGGTCGACCAGGAGGACGCCGGTCCGCCGACCCAGGCAATCCGGCGGTGGCCGAGGGCAACGAGGTGGGCGACGGCCTGCCGCATCCCGTCCTCGTTGTCGTAGTTGACGCCGGGCAGCCCGTCAACCGCACGGTTCACCAGGACGACTGTGGTGTCCTGGGCGATCGCGGCGAGCTCCTCGTCGCTCGCGCGGGGCGAGCACAGCACGACGCCGTCGACCTGCTTGGACAATGCCCGCACCAGTCCGGCCTCGGCCGCCGGGTCCTCGTCGGTATCAGCGACGAACACCGCGACATCGTGGTGCCGGGCGCGCGCCTGGATGCCTTTCGTGACGCTGGCGAAGAACGGGTTCGCCAGGTCGGGCACAACCAGGCCGATGGTGCCGGTCCGGCCGGTGATCAGGCCGCGGGCAGCCCGGTTCGGCTCGTACCCGAGCTGCTCGACGGCGGCCGCGACACGGGCCCGGGTGGCCGCGTTCACCATCTCGGGCAGCGAGAGCGCGCGCGAGACGGTGGACGGCGACACCCCGGCCAGCCGCGCCACGTCCCGGATCGTCGCCGCCACGCCGGTCTCCTCGGTTGGTCTCGTCAGGGGGTCGGGGTGAAGTCTGCAATCGGTTGCAGCTTGTGTCAAGGATCCGTCCCCCGGACCCTCCCTTGTGCTGACAAGGCGCGGCTGCAATCCTTTGCAGGACTCGTTTCACGTTCCGCTCAACGGAGGACCCATGCCGAAGGCCTTGCAGCCCCATCCGGACCGAGCACTGCCGGCCGGCCCCGCGCGTGAC
>DASSDE010000333.1:0-9829 GCA_035697365.1 Kribbella sp.
ACGACCTGATGCTGCGGCAGGACCCGAAGGGCGGCCGGATCATCAACAACGGGTCGATCTCGGCGCACGTACCGCGGCCGCAGGGGATCGCGTACACCGCCAGCAAGCACGCGATCACGGGCCTGACGAAGGGTCTCGAACTCGAGGGCCGGCCGCACGGCATCACCGCGTGCCAGATCGACATCGGCAACGCGGCGACCGCGATGACCGCCCGGATGGAGCAGGGCGTGCTGCAGCCGGACGGATCGATCGCGACCGAGCCGACGTTCGACCCGAAGATCGTGGCGGACTTCGTCGTCCGGATCGCGGACCTGCCGACGTCGGTCGCCGTACCGACGCTGACCGTGATGGCCGCGGGGATGCCTTATGTAGGACGTGGCTGACGGGACAGGTCGACGTCGGTCAGGTCGTACCAGCGTCCTGAGGGCGGCTGCTCCAGCAGCGGGTCCTTCCAGCGCAGCCGGACCCGCTCCGGCTGCGCTTCCATCAGCACGGCCTCCTGCCAGTCCTCGTCGGTGCGTGCCCACCAGGTCTCGGTGAGGCACGCCAGTCCTTCTGACTCGACGGTCTGTACGGCGGTGTCCTTGTCACCAGCTGGTCCGAGTGCTGCACCGAAGACGGTCGTCGGCAACCACCCGCCCGCTCCCGGCACCACTCGGCCCAGCACCTCCCCGTCCTCTCGCACCACGTCCTCAGGTGCTGGGAACCCTGGCCACTGCTCCGTGAGCGCCTTGATGATCCGGGCCGTGGTCTCACCGAGGAAGCGGATCCCGGCGAGCTCCGTCTCGGTGCCCGCGTACTCTGCAGGTTCCACGCCGCCGACCCAGGTCTGCCGAATCCGTTGTGTGGCAGTGATGTCGGCCAGCGGGTTCCCGTCGACCAGCAGCAGGTCAGCACGCGCACCCACTGCCAACCGCCCCCGGTCGGTCAGTTGGAACACCTCAGCGGGCGCACTGGTCGCAGCAACAACCGCCTCCGCTGGTGACAACCCAGCAGCCACCAGATGCACCAGCTCTCGATGCAGCGACGCTCCGAACACCTGACCCGGGTTAGGCGCGTCCGTCCCAGCGAGTACTCGTACGCCGGCTTGCAGCAACGCCAGGGTGTTCGCCCGAGCCGCTGCGCCGTCCGGTGGTTGCGGTGGCATCCACCGACGGGACTGGTGGTCCAGGACCCGCCGCCACCGCGCGGGCATCCGCGACATCAGCTCCGGCTCGTCCAGCAACGGCAGGTGTCCAGAAGGGCCGTTGAACCCGTCCACGCCGACACCGAGCGTCGCGATCACCCCAACACTCGCGACCGCCTCCACATCAGCAGGAGACATGAGGTCGGACGGCACATGCGCGAGTACGTCGACACCGCACTCGACGACCGTTACCGCACCGGCCGCGGTCGAGACGTGCGCAACCACCGTGAGGCCGTGCGCATGGGCCTCGTCGGCCAGCGCTCGTACCGTCGAGGACGTCAGCGTCGGGATGTTCAGCATTGCGCCCGAGCCGTCGTCGTAGATCAGCTTGAGGTGGTCGGCACCCTCCGCGATCCGGTCCGCGACGAACTGCTTCGCGTCCTCCGGCCCGGTGACGTACGGGAACGGCGGGAACGCGATCGTCGGGTGCCCGCCCGGTGCGGTCGCGCCGATGCTCGACGTGCGGAACGCGGACCGCGGCGTCTCCCCGGCGATGACCTCCGGCATGCTGAACAAGTCCAGTTGCGTGGTCACGCCGTACGTTGCCGCGAGCCGCGTACTGCCCGGCACCAGGTGGATGTGCGAGTCGATCAGCCCGGGGAGCAGCGTCGCGCCGGTCCCGTCGACTCGTACGTCGCCCGGCTGTGCGATCTCCTGGCCGCCGATCGCTGCGATGCGACCGTCCGCGACGCGCAGACAGTCCGCGGACAACGCCGTACCGCGGTCGGCCAGTCGGGTGTTCAGGATCGTGAATGCCATGTCGTCGACGCTAAAGGCTGACGTAACGTCATACTCCAACCCGATTTTTTCCGGAGGTGTCGTGGAGCGCACGGTCAGCGAGGTGGCGCGGCTCGCCGGAGTCTCGGTGCGGACCCTGCGGCACTACGACGCCATCGGCCTGCTCCCGCCCGGCCGCGTCGCGACCAACGGCTACCGCTACTACGGCCGTCCCGAACTCCTCCGCCTGCAACGGATCCTGTTGCTCCGCGAGCTCGGCGTACCACTGCCGTCGATCGGGCGGATCCTGGACGAGCAGGAGGACGAGGTCACCGCGCTGGAAGGGCACCGCGAGCAGTTGCTGCGGGAGCGGCAGCGGCTGGATGCCGTGCTCGGCGCGGTCGAGCGGACGATTGCGGGGCTGTCGGGTGACGAGACGGTCACCGACGAGGACTTCTTCACCGGGCTCTCGGAGGCACGGAAGCGGTTGCGCGACGACCTGGCCGAACGGTTCGGCGAGGACACTGCCGAGGGATTCGAGAAGGCGGTGGGGGAGACCGCGGGGTGGACCCGGGACGACTACGAGCGGCTCGGTGACGAGGGCCGCCGGCTGCTGCTGCGGATGGCCGCGGCCCGGGATCGCGGCGTACAGCCGGATTCGCGGGAGGGACTCGAGCTGATCGAGCAGCACTACCAGGGCGTGCTGGAGTTGTGGCCCGCGACGCCGTCGTCGTACTACGCACTCGGGGACCTCCTGGTGGAGAACGCCGACCAACGGGCGATCATCGCGATGGTGGACGCGGAGCTGCCCGAGTGGCTGGCCGCCGGGGTGCGCGCGTACGCCGTCCGAAGGCTCGGTCATCCGGCACCAAAGCTCGATCATTCGTAAACAAAGAGGAAACTGTCCGAATGGCCGTCTAGTGTCGGTCAGGTGAGTGATTCTCTGGTGCACGTCCGCGGGCTGCGGAAGTCGTACGGCGACTTCGAGGCGGTCCGCGGCATCGACCTGGACGTCTGGCGTGGCGAGGCGTTCGGATTCCTCGGGCCGAACGGCGCGGGCAAGTCGTCGACGATGCGGATGATCGGTGCGGTGTCGCCGACCAGCGGCGGCACGCTCCGGATCCTCGGGATGGACCCGGCCACCGACGGGCCGGCGATCCGCGGCCGGCTCGGCGTCTGCCCGCAGGACGACACGCTCGACACCGAGCTCTCGGTCCGGGAGAACCTGACGATCTACGGGCGGTACTTCGGTCTCAGCCGGGCCGAGTGCCGCAG
The DNA here is from genome assembly GCA_035697365.1 of Kribbella sp. Classification (GTDB taxonomy): domain Bacteria; phylum Actinomycetota; class Actinomycetes; order Propionibacteriales; family Kribbellaceae; genus Kribbella. The sequence continues at coordinate 3,179 of DASSDE010000333.1, forward strand.
CCGCGCGGACGAGCTGCTCGAGTTCGTGGCGCTCACCGAGAAGGCGAAGGTCAAGGTCGACGAGCTGTCCGGCGGCATGAAGCGCCGGCTGACGATCGCGCGCTCACTGGTCAGCAAGCCGGACCTGCTGCTGCTCGACGAGCCGACCACCGGCCTCGATCCGCAGGCGCGGCATCTGCTGTGGGACAAGCTGTTCCGGCTCAAACAGGCCGGTGTCACGCTGATCATCACCACCCACTACATGGATGAGGCCGAGCAGCTGTGCGACCGGCTCGTCGTCATGGACGGCGGCCTGATCGCGGCCGAGGGGTCGCCCGCGGAGCTGATCCGCGACTACTCGACCCGTGAGGTGACCGAGCTGCGGTTCGGGCCGGACGTGATGCTCGCCGACCACGACGCACTGGCCGGCAAGGTCGCGGACCTGGCGCAGCGCATCGAGGTGCTGCCGGACCGGCTGCTGCTCTACACCGACGACGGCGAGCGCGCCGTCGCCCAGGTGCACGAGCGCGGCCTCGAGCCGGCCGCCGTACTGGTGCGCCGCTCCACGCTGGAGGACGTGTTCCTCAGGCTGACCGGCCGGACGCTGGTGGACTGATGGCAGTGCTCGCGGTGGAGAACGGTCGCCGGATGTTCGACTACTGGCTGACCGTCTACAAGCGGACCTGGAAGGGCACGATGATCAGCAGCTTCCTGCTGCCGATGCTCTACCTGGCCGCGATGGGGATCGGGCTCGGCTCGTTCGTCGACAGCAACGGGACCGGTGCGCTCGGTGGCGTCAGCTACCTGCAGTTCATCGCGCCCGGGCTGCTGGCCTCGACCGCGCTGCAGATCGCGGTCGGCGAGGCGACGTACCCGGTGATGAGCGGGCTGAAGTGGCAGAAGTTCTTCCACTCGATGATCGCGACGCCGCTGCGGCCGGCCGACGTGGTGTACGGGCAGCTCGCGTTCATCGCATTCCGGGTGCTCAGCTCGTGCACGGTCTTCCTGGTGATCATCGCGCTGTTCGGCGGGCTGCGGTCGCCGCTCGGGATCCTCGGGCTGCCGGTGGCGCTGCTCGTCGGGATGGCGGTCGCCGCCCCGATCGCGGCGTACGCGACGACCCTGGAGAACGACTCCGGGTTCGCGATGGTGTTCCGGTTCGGCGTGGTGCCGGCGTTCTTGTTCTCCGGTGCGTTCTTCCCGGTCTCCCAGCTGCCCGACTGGATAGAGTGGCTCGCGTACGTGAGCCCGCTGTGGCACGCGGTCGACCTGTCCCGCAGCCTCAGCCTCGGCTCGGTGAACCCGTGGCTCGCCCTCGTCAACATTGTCTACCTGCTGGCCTGGTTCGCGGTCGGCACCCGCCTCGCCGTCCGCGGCTTTACGAAGAAGCTGGTCGGCTGATGGCGACTATCGCAGCGCGGGTGCTGCCGGTTCCGGTGCGGCTGAGTGGCGGCCGGCACATCGTCGAGCGGAACTTCATGCTCTACCGCCGCTCGTGGGTGGTGTTCCTGTCCGGCTTCTTCGAGCCGGTGTTCTACCTGCTCTCGATCGGCGTCGGCGTCGCGCACCTGGTCGGCTCGTTCACGCTGGCCGACGGCAGCACGATCGCGTACGCCGCGTTCGTCGCGCCGGCGATGCTCGCCAGCTCCGCGATGAACGGTGCGATCTTCGACTCGACGTACAACATCTTCTTCCGGATGAAGTACGCCAAGCTGTACGACTCGATCCTCGCGACTCCGTTGCGGCCGTGGGACGTGGCGACCGGCGAGGTCACCTGGGCGCTGCTGCGCGGGGCGATCTACTCGGCGATGTTCGTGGTCGTGATGCTGATCATGGGGCTGATCTCGTCGTGGTGGGCGCTGCTCGCGCTGCCGGCCGCGGTGCTGATCGGGTTCGCGTTCGCCGGCGCCGGGATGGCGCTGACCACCTTCATGCGCAGCTGGCAGGACTTCGAGTTCGTGCAGCTGGCGATCATGCCGATGTTCCTGTTCTCGGCCACGTTCTATCCGGTCGAGACGTACCCGGGCGCGATCCGCTGGCTGGTCGAGCTCACCCCGCTCTACCAGGGCGTCGTCCTCGAGCGTGCCTTCAGCACCGGCAACGTCGGCTGGTTCCTGATCGTGCACGCCCTCTACCTCGCCGCCATGGGCACCCTCGGTATGTACGTAGCCTCCCGCCGCCTCGGCAAGCTCCTCCTGAAGTAGACGGAACCAGGTCGGCCCTCGGTCCCGTCCGACTCGGCATGGGAGAGGACCTGGTGCGGGCGCCGAAAGTTGTGTTGCCCGGTGGGCCGCGGCGGTGGGTCGAGGCGTCGTTCCAGTTGCTCGTGGAGCACTTCGGCGCGGACGTGTTGCGGCGGCCGGTCGTGGTACCGGACGAGTTCGTACCGGCTGAGTACGACGGCTCGGACGCGGCGGCGCGGGCGGTGTGCGTGCGGGTGTGTGAGCAGATGGGGGTCGAGCCGGACCGGGTGCACTTCAGCTTCCGGCTCGAAAAGGTGAGCGAGGCGGCCGAGCTGCTCGGATCAGCGATGCTCGACGTGTACGTCGATCCCGGGCACCCGCTCTCGCAAGGCTCGTCGCCGGGCGATCTGGCCGCCGTACGGACGCATTCGAACCGCCTGGGCACCGCATCGTTCGAGCAGGTCGACCGGATCGTCGAGACAGAGCTGTCCGACGACGACGGGGACAGCCTGCTGCCGTTCCTGGTACGCCGACTGGGCGCGGGTGAGTTCGGAGCCGAAGTCGTACGGTGTCTGCTGGCCGCGTCCGATCCGCGGGCTGTCCGTACGGCGACGGAGGCTGCGCTACCGGGCCCTGCGCTGGGGCGCTGGGTCGATCTCGGAGCCGACTGCCCGGGCGTCGACCCGATGCCGGGACACTGCGCCGTACTGCTGCGGTCCGACGTCCTCGCCGACCCGCTGAAACTGCTCGCCGCGGTCGCCCACGAGCTCGGCCATGAACTGCTGTCCAGAGACGCTCCGCTCTGGGCCACCGGGCCGTTGGAGGAGCCGCTCACCGATCTGTGTGCGCTGGTGCACGGGTTCGGCATCGTCCTCGTGAACGCCGCCGTCGACGAGACGACGCTCGACGACGAATGGGTCCACACCTCCGGCTATCTCGGCGAACGTGCCATCGCCGAGGCGCTCGCGCTGTATCGCTTCCAGCAGCACCGCCTGACCGCCGACGGCCCACTCCTCCCGTCCTGGCACGAGACCCTCGACCCAGTACCCCGAGCCCGCTTCAAGTCCCGCCTCGACGCAGTCGCGGCAGCGGATACAGGTTGGTGATCTTGCTGCAACACTTCCGATGGAACTCGGTCCGCGGGCGTCGCGTCAGTTCGGTATGAATCTGATCGGTGCATGGCGCCGGCGGCAGCGTGAGCGGGACCTGCTCTACGGACCGAAGGTGATGCTGCCCGGTGGTCCGGAGCGCTGGATCGAGGACTCGCTGGACTGGCTGATCGGCCGGTTCGGTGTCGAGCCGCTGCGCCGTCGTCCCGTGCTGCCGAGCACCTTCGTACCGGCCGGGTACGACCATTCGGAGCGCGCGGCCCGTGAGCTCTGTCTGAAGGTCTGCGCCTGGATGGAGGTACCGGACGACCGGATCCGGTTCAGCTTCCGGATGGAGCAGGTCCGCGAGGCTGCGCGCAGCACCGCCGTACGCCGGCTGAACGCCGAGCACAGCAGCGACCTGATCGCGATTTCGGGGCTCCGGGCAACGATGTCGTCCGCGGAGGTCGATGCGCTGGCCGCCGCCGGGTACGCACCGGAGATCGAGGTGCTCGCCGAACGTGAGCTCGCGGTCGAGCTCAAACGCAGCACGGCCATCCTCCAGGAAACCGATCTGGCTCATCGTGCCGAGCTGTCCGAACGCGCCGCGGAGGTCTGGTCCGCGCCGGCCGGCAGCAGGTCGCGTGCGGCCTGGCTGGACCTGCGGTCCGGCGGCTTCGACGGCACCGCAGTGATGCTGTCGGCAAGCACTCTGGCCGACCCGGCCGCGGTGGTCGCCGCGACCGCCCACGAACTCGGGCACGAGGTGCTCTGGGGCTACCACCTGATGGATCGCGGCCGCGCGGACGCCGAGGCGGTGACGGACCTGTTCGCGGTCTTCCACGGCTTTGGGATCTTCCTCGCCAACCAAGCGGTCGAGCGGGTTCCCGGCCGGCGCTCGATGCTGCAGAGTCTCGGGTACTTGGGGGAGCGCGGTGCCTCCGACGCCCTGGCGGCGTACTGCTTCCGGCGGCATCAGCTCTGGCCGGAGTCGGTGCTCCCGGCGCTGCCGACCGAGCTCGACCGTGCGGTCCGGATCCGCACGTTCGCCCGGCTCGCGGGACTGGTGAAGGACGCCGAGCTCGCGGCCATACAGGCCGGCGCCTGACCGGCAGCGCTGTCAAGGTTCGGTGACGCAAAGGAACCAGAAGGTTTCACTGTGGCGTCGGGCAGGCATGATCGGGCGGGTGAGGAATCCGATCGGGATGATGCGGCGCAGTCAGCAGGTGCGGTCTCAGTTGAAGGCGCCGCGCGAGCGGTTGCCGGGCGGCAGCCGGCGCTGGATCCGTATGTCGATGGACTGGTTGCTGTCGGAGTTCGGCCGGGACGTCCTGCTGCGGCCGATCGTACTGCCGACGGACGTGATCCCGGACGGGTACGACGGAACCGAAGCCGCTGCGAGCGCGCTGTGCGGGCGCATCGACAACCGGATGGACCTGCAGCCCGGGCAGTGCGGACTGAGCTTCGCACTGAACGGCGCCCGGAGTCCGGTGAACCGGCTGATGGTGAAGGAGCAGTCCGGCCGCTGGATCCGCGGCGACGGGCAGAACCAGATCGAGCTGGCGCCTGCGCTCGCGGCCGATCCGGTCGCGCTGACGGCGATCTACGCGCACGAGGTCGGCCACGAGCTCCTGCTCGGCAGCGGCCGGATCACACTCTGGCGCCGACCCGACCACGAGCCGCTGACCGACCTGATCACGGTGTTCTACGGCCTCGGCATCTTCACCGCGAACGCTGCGTACGAGCGCCGCCCGCGGCCGAACGGGCGCGGCAAGCAGCCGCTCGCCCGTGGGTACCTCCGCGAGGCCGCGCTGTCCGAGGCCCTTGCGTACTACGCAATGCTCCGCGGCGAACGCCACCCGACCTGGGACCGCCACCTCGACCCACCCGTACGCCGGGGAATGCGTAACCAACTAGCTGTTTTGCACCGCTAGGAGCTTCTGCATCCAGACGTCGCCGCCGCGGAAGATCGAGGCCTGGCTCGGACCGGAGAGGTGATCGACAAGGTGCAGGTACGTGATCGTCTGGTAAAGCGTGCCGAGCTCCTCGGCCAGCGTCAGCGCGCGTTGCAGGTCAGCCGGCGCGGCGTACTCTTCCCATTCGCTCAGGTACGCCTCCCGCACCCGCGGGTCCGCGGACAGCGGTGAATGCTTCTCGACGAACGTCACCAGGTCCAGGAACGGATGCGCCAGCGCCGCATCCGTCCAGTCGAATGCGAGCACCTTCCCGTCCCGGACCGCCAGGTTCCGCGGGTGCAGATCGCCGTGCAGCAACGTCTCCGGGATGCCGATCGCCGCCAATTCGTTGATTGCCTCGCGCAGCTGCTTCGTGCGGTCCGGCAACGTGGCAAGCTCCGTCGGCTCCAGGCGCCGAGTCAGCGCGTTCGGCTCGAGCAGCCGGTCCAGCTCGACGTCGAGTACGGCCAGACGCCGGTCCGCGCAGCTGTACGACAGTAGCCGTTCGGGCTGCCCGACGTAGCTCCGTTGCAGTCGCGCATGGTTGCGTACGGCATCGATCCAGAGTGCGACGTCGTTCTCGTCCGCGAGCGGGGTACCGAGGTCGGGCAGCAACATCCAGCCGCGTTGCTCGTCGACCGCGATCGGGGCAGGCACCTCGCCGGGGCGATCGGTGGACGCGCGCTGCAGGAACCGCGGCTCGTGCGCGAACAGGAACGGAAGCGCATCCGGCCGGGTCGAGGCCTGCGAAAGCGCCTTGAAATAAACGTCACCGTCGGCGGTAGGGATTCGCAGAACGTTGGACAGACCCCAGGATTTGATCTGTCGCCACGGACCGGTCGCCTGTACCTGCTCTGCGATCCACAGCGGCGCTTCGTCGTACCACTCGCGCCTTGTCCAAGCGGGTTCGCTGCCGGTCGGTGCCTCGCTGCCCGGGTGCAGCAGATACGTAATCGGATCCTCAGCGACACACGCGAGGACGACAGCGTCGACGCCGTGCTGGTCCTTCAGTGCCTGCAGGACCGGCTCGACGTCCGGGAACCAGAAGTCCGCGGGCAGCTCGAGGGTGAACGTTTTGTTGCCACTGTGAGCCCGAACTTCCATGTGCAGAAGCGTATGTTCTCGGTGCAACCGGTTTACCGCTGCAGATGCGCCAGCAGACTCACGAGGAACTTGCCCGGCTCTTCCCACGGGGCGAGATGTGCCGAGTGCTCGAACCAGACCGCCTGCTTGTACGGCGCCTCGACGGCGTCGATCCAGTCGGCCGTGGGCTGCGCTGGTGTCGTGTAGTCGTGGCGGCCGAGCAATTGCACCACCGGAATGGGGAACTGCTTCACACCCGTGAAGTCCGTAGCCAGCATTTCGTCGAGCACCCGGCCGAGCGTGAACTGGTTGCCGTCGCCAAGAGTCTCTGTCTCCTCGACGGTGTAGTCGGGCGACAACATG
>DASSDE010000334.1:0-2542 GCA_035697365.1 Kribbella sp.
CCGGCCGCTCGACGCCGGACAACTGAGCAAAGCCCTGGGCGACCACGCCCCCGCGACCCTGGTGCGCGGCAGTCCGCAGCTGCCGCTCGGCCGGGGCGCTCTGGTCACCGTCGAGCCGGGTGGCCAGGTGGAGATCTCCGGTCCCGCGACGGACTCGATCCCACGGCTGATCGACGACACTGCCGCCGACGCCGCCGAGCTCGCCTCCCTGCTTCTCGACGCGGACCTGGTCCCCGGCGCCTACGGCCTGGACCCGTTCCGCGCACCCCGCCGCATCCTCAGCGTCCCGCGGTACGCCGCGATGGAACACGCGTTCCAGCGCCTCGGACCGCACGGTCCCCGGATGATGTGCAGCACCGCCGGCCTGCAGGTCTGTCTGGACGCCGGTGAGGCGGACCAGACCGCACTGCGCTGGCGGGCCCTGCACGACCTGGGCCCCGCGTTGGTCGCGTTGTTCGCCAACTCCCGGCGCCGGGACGGCACCGACACCGGCTGGGCCTCGGCCCGGACCGAGGCCACTTTCGGTACCTGTGCTCCGTTCACCGAGCCGCCACCTCTCGACGGCGACCCGGCTGCCGCCTGGGCGCGGACGGCGATGGAGGCGCCCGTGCTCTGCCTGCGCCGGGGCGACACGTGGGACGCGCCCACCGGGCTTACCTTCGGAGCCTGGGCGGACGGGCAGCTCCCCGGGGACAGACCGACCTACGACGACCTCGACTACCACCTGTCCACGCTCTTTCCGCCGGTCCGCCCGCGCGGATACCTCGAGGTGCGCTACCTCGACGCGCAGCCAGGGGACGGGTGGATCGCCCCGACCCTGCTGCTCACCGCACTGATGTCCGCGCCGATGGACCAGGTGCTGGCCGCGGCCGAGCCCGCTGCCGGCCGCTGGTTCCCGGCGGCCCGCGAGGGGCTCAAGGACACCTTGGTCCGGCGTGCCGCGCGCGACGTGGTCGCGCTCGGCACCGAGGTGCTGGACCGGACCGGTGCGGATCCCGAGCTCACCGCTGCCGTCGCAACCCGGCTGCAGCGCATCGTCGACAACACCCAAGGAAGGCGAGCTGTGCCATTGGCCGGGCCTTCGGCGCCGGCGGGGTCCTGGGGCTTTTACTCCCGGTCTTCCCTCGTCGCTCCAGTCGCTACGCTCCCTCCGCTCCTCAGTCCAGACCGGGAGGCCCCATGACCCACCAACTGACCGAATTTTCCGCAGAGGGACTGCGAGCATTTGTTGCTGAACAACTCGAGCGGTCCCGGGCGCGGACGGTGCAGCTGACCGACGCGGTCGACACCGACGACCTGGTCAAGCAGCACTCCAAGCTGATGTCCCCGCTGGTCTGGGACTACGCCCACGTCGGCAACCAGGAGGAGCTCTGGCTGGTCCGCGACGTCGGCGGCCGCGACCCGCTGCGCCAGGACATCGACGAGTTGTACGACGCGTTCCAGCACCCGCGCGCCGACCGTCCGTCGTTGCCGCTGCTCGGCCCGGTGGAGACCAAGGCGTACGTGAACGAGGTCCGCGACAAGGTCATGGACGTCCTGGACCACGTCACCTTCGACCCCGGGCACGAGCTGGTCGACAACGCGTTCGCGTTCGGGATGATCACCCAGCACGAGCAGCAGCACGACGAGACGATGCTGGCCACCCACCAGTTGCGCGAGGGCGCGCCGGTGCTGGACGCGCCGCGGCCACCTGCGGGACGGCTCCTGCCCGCGTCCGAGGTGTTCGTACCGGGCGGTGTCTTCGAGATGGGTACGTCGATCGAGCCGTGGGCGCTGGACAACGAGCGGCCCGCGCACGCGGTCCACGTGCAGCCGTACGTGATCGACGCCGTACCGGTGACGAACGGGGACTACCTGGCCTTCGTTCTCGAGGGTGGGTACGACGATCCGCAGTGGTGGTCCGAGACTGGCTGGGCGCACGTACGGAAGGCGTCGCTGGTCGCTCCGCGGTTCTGGTCGCAGGCTGACGGGGAGTGGTGGCGGCTGCGGTTCGGGCACCGTGAGCGGCTGCCGTTGGACGAGCCGGTGATGCACGTCTGCTTCTACGAGGCGGAGGCGTACGCGAAGTGGGCGGGCAAGCGGCTGCCGACCGAGGAGGAGTGGGAGTTCGCGGCTCGGTTCGACCCCGGTACTGGGCGGACGCGACGGTTCCCTTGGGGCGACGAGTCGCCCGGCCCGCAGCACGCGAACCTCGGCCAGCGGCACCTCTCGCCGGCACCGGCCGGGGCGTACCCGGCGGGTGCTTCGCCGCTCGGGGTCGAGCAGCTGATCGGGGACGTCTGGGAGTGGACGTCGAGCGACTTCCGGGGGTACCCGGGGTTCCGCGCGTGGCCCTACGACGAGTACTCGCTGGTCTTCTTCGGACCGGAGTACAAGGTGCTCCGCGGCGGCTCGTTCGGGACCGACGAGGTCGTCGCCCGCGGCACCTTCCGGAACTGGGACTACCCGATCCGGCGGCAGATCTTCGCCGGCTTCCGCTGCGCCCGGGACCCACGACCCGAGGAGCTGCGCGCCTGATGTGCCGTCATCTGGCTTACCTGGG
>DASSDE010000335.1:0-2259 GCA_035697365.1 Kribbella sp.
GGCCCCGGCATCGGCCTGCTCGAGGCTCCTGCCTATGCCGACCGCCGCGGCTACACGGTGGTCGACGGTGCCGCGACCCTGGCCGCTGCCGAGATCAGCCGCCGCTCCGACACCGTCAAGTGGATCCGTGCGTTGCTGTCGTCCACGCTCGACCGGCAACCGCAGTTCGGGTGCTTCGGACTGCACGAGTGGGCGATGGTCTATCGGACGCCCGAGGTACGGCATGCCACCTGGCCGCTGCGTTTGGGGGCCGAGGGCACCGATCAGGTGGTCGAGTCGCACCGGATCGGCTGCTCACACTTCGACGCGTTCCGGTTCTTCACGTCGCCCGCGCGTCCGCTGAACGTCCTGCAGCCGACCCGTGATTCGCAGCCGGCGCTCGAGCAGGGCGGCTGCCTGCACGCGAACATGGACCTCTACAAGTGGTCCGGCAAGCTGATGCCGCTCACGCCGAGTTCCCTCGTACTGGACTGTTTCGAACTGGCCCGCGACATCCGTACGCTCGACATGCGCGCCTCGCCGTACGACCTCGCCGCGCTCGGCTACTCCCCCGTGCGGATCGAGACGCCCGACGGCAAAGCCGAGTACATCGCAACCCAACGCACCTTCGCCGACCGCGCCCGGCCCCTCCGCCGGCAACTCGTCTCGTTGTGCGACGAACTGCTCGGCTAGGCTCAACGAATGGGAAAGATTGTCGCCATCGCCTTCGCCGCGCTGCTCATTGCGATCGGTGGCGTCTGGACGTTCCAGGGGCTCGGCTACCTCAAGGGCAGCTCGATGACCGGCAGCACCGTCTGGGCCACCGTCGGCCCGATCGTCGCGGCCTTCGGCGTCGCCCTCATCTTCGTGGCGTTCCGCGGCCCTAAGAAGCGCTGACCCGGAGCACTGCCCACTGGTAGTGCATGGCCCGGTCGTCGTCCCAGGTGGTCCAGTCCTCGAGCGCACCGTACTGCTGGAGAACCGCCTGCAGGCCGTCATCGGAGCGGATGCTGAAGAACCGGCCAGGACCGTAGCCCTTGTCGTCCTCCCAGACGTGCTCGCTGGCGGCGGCGTCGCCCCACAACCCGATCGCGACCGGCGCACCGGGCCGCAGCACGCGCACGATCTCCTGCAGCGCCTGATCCAGGTCCTCGTCGGCCACGTGGAGCAGCGTGCTCATGGTCCAGCCCGCGTCGAACGTGCCATCGGCGAACGGGAGCTGCAGCACCGACGCGACCTCGGCACGCAGTCCCAACGCCCGGCAGGCCTCGACGCTCGCCGGCGACAGGTCGACCCCGGTGTAGCTGAACCCGGCCGCGGCGATCGCCCCGCCGTCGCGCCCCGGACCGCAGCCGACCTCCAGAACCGTCTCGCGTCCTTCGTCGTGCAACTGAGCGAGGTACTGGGTCCGGCGGGCAATGCGCGGCTCCGGGAGGTCGCGGTCGACGCGTGCCTGCAGCTCGCCGGTGTAATAGGCGATCAGGTCCTGCTCACGATCCGCGCGGTTCATCGGGTCGCCTTGAGCGCGAAGAGCAGCGGGATCCGCGGAGCGTCGTCAGGCAGCCGCCACCAGCCTTCGGGCGTCTGTTCCATGGAGGGCCAGCGAGGCCACGGCAGTACTTCGGACTCGCGCAGGCTGGTGAGCTGGAAGCCCGTGCCGGCGAGCGTGGTGACGATCTCGCCGAGGCCGTGCCGCCACTCGTAGCTGGTCTGCCGGCCGGGCACCTCGTCGCCGGTGTACGTGACCGTGGAGTCGTGCGCGATCGGACCGCGGCCCTCGAGATAGTCGGCGCGCAGGACCAGGTCCTCGGACTCACCAGGGAGCGACACCTCGCGCAGTGCGTTGAGCAGCGGGTGGAACTCGACGATGTAGAGCACACCACCGGGCTTCAACAGGTCACGGACCACCTCGGCCCAGCGCTGCAGGTCCGGCAGGTAGCAGAGTGCGCCCTTGCCCGTGTAGACGATGTCGAACTTCCGTCCGCCGACCGCCTGCACCGCGTCGTACACGTTGGCATGCAGGTACTCGACGTCGGCTCCGGCCTCGGTGGCGATCCGCTGCGCCGCCTCCAGCGACTTCTCGGACAGGTCGAGCCCGCTGGTCCGCGCCCCTCGGCGCGCGAACTCGATCGTCTCCGTCCCGAGATGGCACTGCAGATGCAGGACGGCGCGACCGTCGAGCGGACCGAGATCCGCCCATTCGTAGTCGGCGAACCAGAACTCCGCCGGCCGGTCGTAGAACGCGCTGGCCGCGTGCAGCGGCGCCCGGGCGTCCCAGTC
>DASSDE010000336.1:0-2007 GCA_035697365.1 Kribbella sp.
CTCGGCCTGCCGGGACAGGTCGATCCCGATCTGCGCGGTGACGAACGCGAACTCCGCCACGAAGTCCCGCGACGACGTACCGTCGATCGAGTTCGCCGAGGAGTTCGTGAAGCCGAGCTCGTGCGCGACGAAGACCGGATCCAGGCCCAGCGAACTTCCGGCCAGGGCCCCCGAGCCGTACGGCGAATCCGCCGCGACCCGGGCGTCCCAGTCGGCCAGCCGGTCCAGGTCCCGGATCAGCGGCCAGGCGTGCGCGAGCAGATGATGGGACAGCAACACCGGCTGCGCGTGCTGCAAGTGCGTCCGGCCCGGCATCGCGACCCCGAGGTGCTGCGACGCCTGATCCGCCAGCGTGTTCACCTGCTCCAGCAGCAACTGCCCGATGATCCGGCCGTGTTCACGCAGGTAGCTCTTGAAGAGAGTCGCGACCTGGTCGTTCCGCGATCGGCCGGCGCGCAGCCGGCCGCCCAGCTCCGCCCCGAGCCGGACCAGCAGCCCGTGCTCCAGCGCGGTGTGGACGTCCTCATCCTCCTCGGCCGGGAGGAACTTCCCGGCCAGTACGTCGTCCAGCAGACCGTCGAGGCCAGCCAGCATCGCTGCCAGATCCTCGTCGGTCAGCAGCCCCGCGCGGTGCAGCACCTTGGCGTGCGCCTTCGACCCCGCGATGTCGTAGGGCGCGAGCCGCCAGTCGAAGTGCGTCGACTTGCTCAACGCCGCCAGCGCATCGGCCGGACCGCCCGAAAACCGGGCGCCCCACAGAGCGGACTCCCGGGCGGCGCTTTCTCCAGTACTCAAGACTCTTCCTCTACTTCGGTTCGGAGCGGGCGGCCAGCGACAGGAAGCGGGCGGCCAGTGCCTGGCCGCCGGTCGGGTTGCGGGACACGATCATCACCGTGTCGTCGCCGGCGATGGTGCCGAGAACGTCGTCCAGCCCCACGTGGTCGATCGCCGACGCGAAGTACTGGGCCGCTCCCGGCGGGGTCCGCAGGATCACCAGGTTGGCGCTGCCCTCGGCGGAGACCAGCAGCTCGGACGCGACCCTGGCGAGCCGCGCCTCGAACGCGGCGGCCTCACCGGCCCGCGGCGTCCGGTCACCGCCTTCCCCCGGTACGGCGTACACGAGCTGACCCGAGGAATCGCGGACCTTCACCGCACCGATCTCGACCAGGTCCCGCGACAGCGTCGCCTGCCCGACCACCCGGCCGGACGCGGCAAGCAGATCAGCCAGCTCGGTCTGCGACCGCACCGGCTGCCGCCCGAGCAGATCAACAATCCGCTGCTGCCGCGCGGTCTTGGTCGTCGGTACGGCAATACTCATGCCTGAAAGCTCCTTGCCAGCAGCCACGACAGCAGCGCCTTCTGCGCGTGCAGCCGGTTCTCGGCCTCGTCCCAGACGACCGACTGCGGGCCGTCGATCACGGCTGCCTCGATCTCCTTGCCACGATAGGCGGGCAAGCAGTGCAGGACGATCGCATCCGGCTTCGCTTTCGCGAGCAGTTGCTCGGTCACCGCGTACGGCACGAACGGCGCCTCGCGATCCGCGGCCTCGTCCTCCTGGCCCATCGACACCCAGGTGTCGGTGGCAACGACATCAGCGCCGTCGACCGCGGCGACCTCGTCCGCGGTCCAGGCAACGGACCCGCCTGTCGACGCGGCGATCTCCGCGGCACGCGCGAGGATCGCAGGATCCGGCTGGTAGTCGGCGGGCGAGCCGATCACCACGTGCATCCCGGCCGTGGCGCCACCGAGCAGGTACGAGTGGGACATGTTGTTCGCGCCGTCGCCGAGGTAGACCAGCTTCAGCCCGGCGGTCGAGCCCTTGTGCTGCCGGACGGTCTGCAGGTCCGCGAGGATCTGGCACGGATGGAACTCGTCGGTCAGCGCGTTCACGACCGGGACCGACGAGGCCGCCGCCATCTCCTCGATCCGCGACTGGCCGAACGTCCGCCACACGATCGCCGCGACCTGCCGGTCGAGGATCCGTGCGGTGTCCGCGATCGGCTCGCC
>DASSDE010000337.1:0-3061 GCA_035697365.1 Kribbella sp.
AGGGAACGGTCGTCTCGGACTACTGGGCGGTGCCGTTCCTCGCCTCGATGCACCGGGTCGCGACCGACGACGCGGACGCGGGCGTGCTCGCGCTGACGGCCGGGACGGATGTGGAGCTGCCGGACACCCTCGGGTACGCCGGGTTGCTCGACAAGGTGAAGGCCGGCGAGCTGTCCGAGGACCTGATCGACCGAGCCGCGCGGCGGGTCCTGCTGCAGAAGGCACAGCTGGGCCTGCTCGACGAGGACTGGACGCCGGAGGGCTCGGTCGCCGCCGCGCAGGACGTCGACCTCAACTCCGAACAGAACAAGGCCATCGCCGCCGAGCTCGCCGAGAAGTCGGTCGTCCTGCTCGACCCGGGCTCGGTCCTCCCGCTCGAGAACCTCACCAAGGTTGCCGTCGTCGGACCGTGCGCCGACGACCCCCGGACGCTGATGGGCTGCTACGCCTTCCCGAACCACGTGCTCCCGCGCTACCCCGAGCACGGCCTGGGCATCACCATCACCTCACCGTTGGATGCCTTGCGCAACGAGTTGACCGGAGTCGAGTTCTCGTACGCGAAGGGATGTGAGATCGTCGGCGACGATCGCTCCGGGTTCGAGCAGGCTGTCGCGCAGGCTGCGGACAGTGAGCTGACGGTTGCCTTCGTGGGTGACTTGTCCGGGCTGTTCGGGCACGGGACCTCCGGCGAGGGATGCGATGCGGAGGACCTGCGGTTGCCCGGTGTGCAAGCAGACCTCGTCAACGCGTTGCTCGCTGCCGGGAAGCCTGTGGTGCTCGTGGTGGTGTCGGGCCGGCCGTACGCGTTGGGTGACTTCGATGGGCGAGTAGCAGCTTTGGTGCAGGCCTTCATTCCCGGACAGGAAGGCGGGTCGGCGATCGCGGGAGTGCTGAGCGGACGGATCGTGCCGAGCGGGAAGCTGCCGGTGCAGATCCCGCGGCACGTCGGTGGGCAGCCCGGTACGTACCTGCAGCCGGCGCTCGGGAGCGTCGAGAGTGCAGGCATCAGCGGGCTCGAGACCCGGCCGTTGTACCCGTTCGGATACGGCGCCTCGTACACGGACTTCACAGTCGGCGACCTGCGTCTGAGCGCACCGGTGATCGACAGCGACGGCGAATTCACCGCCACGGTTCGAGTGGCGAACACGGGGGACCGGGCCGGCGACGAGGTCGTCCAGCTGTATCTGCGTGACGTCGTGGCCAAGGTTGCGCGACCGCTGAAGCTGCTGACCGGGTTTGCACGGGTCGCGCTCGAGCCGGGCGAGGCGGCCGACGTCACGTTCCGGGTGCACGCCGATCGCACGGCGTACACGGGGCCGGATCTGCGCCGGATCGTCGAGCCGGGAGAATTCGAAGTGATGATCGGCACGTCGTCGCTGGACCTGCCGTGTCGTGCGATGCTGCGAGTCGGCGGAAATGTGAGGGTGGTGGGGCATGACCGGGTCCTCACGACGCCGGTAACTGTCAACGAGACGATCAGCAGGACAGGTGGAGGAGGGTGATGAGATGTCGCGGTTGAAGGGGCGCGTCACCCTGGCCACGGTGGCCGGCTCGGCGGGAGTCTCGGTCGCCACGGTCTCCAAGGTGCTGAACGGCCGCAGCGACGTCTCGCCGGGCACTCGCGCCCGGGTCCAGGACATCCTCGAGAAGCACGGGTACGTCGGACGCCGCCCGGAGCCGGTGCAGCGCGAGACCGTCGAGTTGTTCTACCAAGGAGTCGTCAACGCCTACTCGGTCGAGGTGATCCAGGGGGTCGTCGAGGCCGGTCAGACGGCGGGCGTCGACATCGTCCTGAACTCCCGCCCGAAGCATCCGCCCGCGGCGAACCCGAGTCCCGGCCGGGCGGCGCCCTGGATCCGGCAGCTGATCGCGAACGGCCGCCGGGCCGCGATCGGCCTGACCAGCGAGCTGTCGGACGCCGACCTGGCCGCGCTGGCCCGGTCCCGGGTGCCGCTGGTGGTGATCGACCCGGCGAACACGCCGGAGCCTGACGTGACCAGCGTCGGCTCGACGAACTTCGCCGGCGGCATGGCCGCCGCACAGCACCTGCTGTCCCTCGGCCACCGCCGGATCGGGTACGTCGGCGGCAAGCCGACGTCCGGGTGCAACCAGGCCCGGATGAGCGCGTTCCGCAGCGCGATGGAGGCGGTCGGCGCGAACGTACCGCCGGAGTACATCTGGCTGAGCGACTTCCTGTACGACGACGGTGTGGCCGGTGCCTCCGCGATGCTCGACCTGCCGGACCGCCCGACCGCGATCTTCGCCGGCAGCGACGAGGTCGCACTCGGTGTCCTGGAGGCCGCGCGGGCGCGCGGTCTGCGGGTGCCGGAGGACCTCAGCCTGGTCGGCTTCGACGACACCGAGGTGGCCCGGCTCGCCTCGCCGCCGCTCACCACGGTCCGGCAGCCGCTGCGCGAGATGGGCGCCGTGGCGCTGCGGACGGCGCTGCAACTGGCGGCGGGGGAGTCGGTGGCATCGCACCACGTCGAGCTGGCGACGTCACTGATCGTCCGCGGCTCGGCGGCACCGCACGGGCTGTCGTCGGTCGCCGCCTCCTGAGCGTCAGTCCCGCCGGTCGGCCACTGTCCGGGTCACCAGGACGGCGACGACCAGAACGGCGAGGCAGACGACGGCCAGCAGCGTCGTCGGTACGGCGTTGGCAGCCGCGGACTTCTCGTCGGACAGCACCTTCATCAGCGCACTGACCGGCGAGATCCGGCGCACCATCAGCAGCAGGATCAGGGCCGCCGCGGTCAGCATGGCGATCCCGATCCGCCGGATCAGCAGCCGCGAACACAGCACGCCGATCGCGATCCCGATCATCGCCGACGCGAGCTGCGCGACCGCGCCGACGGGCAGGTCGCCGGCCGTCACCGGATGGTCGCCGGTGACGAGCGGGCAGATCAGCCCGAACGCGAGCAGCGGCAGGCACCACGTACCGACGACCGCGATCGTGATCGCGAGCACCCGCAGCGAGCTGCCGACCGTGACGAGGGTGATCTGGCGCTGCGTCGGGTCCTCGTGGTTGACGATCGCGACCGTGAGCCAGGTCGAGCAGATC
>DASSDE010000338.1:0-2450 GCA_035697365.1 Kribbella sp.
CTCGGATACCTGCGCCAGGAGCCGTCCCGGCAGTACGTGCTCGGTCCGAAGCTGATCCGGCTGGGCGAGAGTTCGTCGCACATGCTCAGTGTGTTCGCGCGGCCGCATCTGGCGCGACTGGTCGACGAGCTCGGCGAGTCCGCGAACATGGCGATGCTGGACGGCGATCAGATCGTCTACCTCGCGCAGGTGCCGTCGCGGCATTCGATGCGGATGTTCACCGAGGTCGGGCGGCGCGTGCTGCCGCACTGCACCGCGGTCGGCAAGGCGATCCTGGCGCGGTTCCCGGACGCCGAGGTTCGCGACCTCTTGCGACGTACGGGCATGCCGCAGCACACCGAGAACACGATCACCACGCCCGACGCCTTCACGGCGCAGCTCCATGAGGCGGACGAGCAGGGCTACGCCATGGACGAGGGCGAGCAGGAGCTAGGCGTCCGCTGCGTCGCCGTGGCCGTTCCCGACGCCCCGTCCCACCTGGCCATCTCCATCTCCGGCCCCGCCGGCCGCATGACCGAGCCCCTCGTAGAACAAGCCATCCCCCTCCTCACCCAAGCCGCCAAATCCCTCTCCGAAGACCTCCACTAACCAGGCGGCGGCTGAAGCACACAGAATTCGTTCCCATCAGGATCCGCCAACACGTGCCACAGCCAGCCCGCCTCGGCGACCGGTACGTCGGTCAGCCGTCGAGCTCCGAGCGCGCACACCCGCGCAACCTCAGCATCCAGGTCCGCCGTCCGGAGGTCCAGATGTACGCGGTTCTTGCCGCGCTTCGCGTCGCTCACCTGCTGGAGGAGCACCTCGACCCCGGCACCGTCCCGCGGCACCAGGCTGAGGTAGACGTCCGGCTCGCCCTGGCGCACGTAGCCCAGCACAGCCGTCCAGAAGGTTGCCGCGCGGTCCAGGTCCGCTACGTCGACAACGATGACCAGCTCGCCGTTTGCATAGTTCATGGGGCGTAGGTGCGCCAGCGTTCGGTTAGTTGGTAGCCGAGGGACTGGTTGGCTTGGAGGCTGGCTTCGTTGACTGCGGCGCCGCCGGTGCTGAAGCGGGTGATGCCGATGTCG
Organism: Kribbella sp.; assembly: GCA_035697365.1. GTDB lineage: Bacteria > Actinomycetota > Actinomycetes > Propionibacteriales > Kribbellaceae > Kribbella. Next base: position 1,068 of record DASSDE010000338.1, read on the forward strand.
AGGAAGGCGAGGATCGAGGCGGCCTTCACCGCCTGCCCGACGCCGCGTCTGCGGTACTGCGCCAGTACCGAGGTGAACGCGGTGTCGCCGTGCCCGTCGTGCTCGCGGATGACCGTGGCGCCGACCAGGCGATTGCCGTCGAACGCGCCGAAGACGCGGTTCCCGGGCCAGAGCGCCTGGACCTTCGCGAGATCGCCGACCTCGTGGTGCGTCGCCGGCGTGTCCGGGTAGTCGGGCTCGTTCGTCTTCTCGAGGGTGTGGAGCGCGGCAGCCGACTCCGGCCCGAGCTCGCGGACGGTCAGGCCGCCCGCGGTGGCCCGCCGTACCGCGGACTCCAGCAGGTCACGGTCCGGGTCGTAGAGCCGCACGGCCCAGGACTCGGCGACGACGCGGTACCCGGCTGCCTCCAACTCGGCGCACCGCGGGTCGCCTTCCTGAACGATCTCGTAATCACCCACCAGGTGATTGTCAGCCAAGCTTGCGCAGCAACGGAAGAACATCCTCGGTGAACTGGGTCAGGAACCGCTCCTGATCGTTCCCCGGACCGTGGACGACGAAGTGGTTGAACCCGGCCTCGAGGTACGGCTGGAACTGCTTCACGACCTCCTCCGGATCCGACGCCACGATCCAGCGCTTGGCGACCTGCTCGATCGGCAGCTCGTCCGCGAGCCGCTCCATCTCGGTCGCGCTCGTCACGCTGTGCTTCTGCTCGGGTGTCAGCGACAGCGGCGCCCAGAACCGGGTGTTCTCGAGCGCGGCGGCCGGGTCACGGTCGTACGACACCTTGACCTCGAGCATCCGGTCGACGTCCTCGAACTTCTTCCCCGCCTTCTCGGCACCTTCCTTCACCGCGGGGATCAGCTTCTCGGTGTACAGCTCCATCCCCTTCCCCGACGTCGCGATGAACCCGTCACCGACCCGCCCGGCGTACCGCGCGACCAGCGGTCCGCCCGCGGCCACGTACACCTTCAGCGGGGTCTCGGGGCGGTCGTAGATGAACGCGTCGACGGTCTTGTAGTACGGCCCCTCGGAGCTGACCCCGTCCTTGGTCCACAGGTCGCGGATCAGCTGCACAGCCTCCCGCAGCCGCGCGAACCGCTCCTTGAACTCGGGCCACTCGATCCCCGACACGGCGATCTCGTTCAGCGCCTCGCCGGTGCCGACGCCGAGCATGACACGCCCGGGATACAGCTCACCGAGCGTCGCGAACGCCTGCGCGATCACCGCCGGGTTGTACCGGAACGTCGGCGTCAGCACCGACGTACCGAGCAGCACCCGCTCGGTACGCTCCCCGACCGCCGCCAGCCAGGCAAGCGCGAACGGAGCGTGCCCGCCCTCGTGCCGCCACGGCAGGAAGTGGTCCGACACGGTCACGCTGTCGAG
>DASSDE010000339.1:0-9057 GCA_035697365.1 Kribbella sp.
GCGCCGCTCGTGGACGACGTTCGTGACGGTCTTCAAGGAGACCCCGGCCAGTTCCGCGACGTCCTTCAGCCGGGCAGGACGCGCCGGCCGGCCGCTCGAAGCGTCGTCGTCCATCCGTTCTCCCTTCGCTCAGAGATCCTCAGGCATCGTTCGGAATCACCGTAGGACGACATCTTGACAGAGCCCGGGAGCGCCGCCAGCATCATTCTAACGTTAGAAGTTCTAACGTTAGAAGTTTGTCCACGCATCGCCTCCGATGAGGGAGTGGCTCGTGAAGAAGATCGCGTTCGTCGCCTCGGTGCTGCTGTCCGCCGGGTCCGTGCTGGCCACCGCGGCCTGCACCGGAGGCGCGCCGGGAACCGGCTCCGAGGGCGTCCAGCAGGACACCGGCAGTCAGCAGGAGATCCGCTACATGATCGGCCAGCCCGAGGATCCGGCGGATCTGGAGCTGATCAAGGCCGACCTGAAGACCTTCGAGTCGAAGAACCAAGGCATCACCGTGAAGCTCGACGTCATCCCGAGCGAGAACGTCCGGACCGTGCTGCAGACCCAACTGCGCTCTGGTGAAGGCCCGGACGTCTTCGGCTACGACACCGGACCGGGCTTCGCCGGCGCCCTCGCCAAGGCCGGGCTGGTGCACGACCTGACGTCGGCGTACGCCGACCACAAGTGGCCGGTCTACGACTTCGCCAAGCAGCGGGTCACCTTCGACGGCAAGATCGTCGGGGTACCGAGCCAGATCGAGGAAGTGGGCGTCTTCTACAACAAGACGCTGTTCGCGAAGTACGGCATCTCCCAACCTAAGAACCTCACCGACCTGACCGCCGCGGCCGAGAAGTTGAAGCAGAACAACGTCGTCCCGTTCGCGGTCAGCGACAAGGAAGGCTGGCAGGGCGGCCACCTGCTCAGCATGTCGCTGTCCAGCGCCGTCGGGTCGAAGGGTATGGACGACCTGCTGAACGGCCGTATGTCGTGGGACAGCCAGCCGGTCGTGGATTCGCTCGCGGTCTGGAAGGACTGGAACGACAAGAAGCTGCTGACTCCGTCGCCAACCGCGGTCAGCTACGACAACGCGAACGCCCTGTTCTACTCCGGCAAGGCCGCGATGAATCCCACCGGCAGCTGGCTCGCGCTGGACATCGAGCGGAACGCCAAGTTCGACGTCGGGTTCATCCCGTTCCCGGCCAAGGACGGTGTGGGAATCTTCAGCGGCGGTCTCGGCTCGGGCACGTTCGTGTCCGCCTCGACCAAGAAGGTGGACGCGTCGATCAAGTTCCTCGACTACCTGCTCACCGCGGAGCACGGTCGCTGGGCTGCGGAGAAGTTGCAGGACATCCCGGCGTACCCGATCGACACGGCCGGGATGAAGGCGTCGCCGCTGTTCAAGCAGGTGCTCGACGACTCGGCCAAGATCGCCGACGGCACCGGGGACTTCGGGTACAACATCGACGTCCTCACCACCGACGTCTTCAACAACGCGATGTGGAAGGGGATCCAGGCGATCCTCAGCGGTCAGTCCAATGCGGCCGAGGTCGCCGATCAACTGCAGGCGGCCTACCAGAAGTCGGCGAAATAGCATGGGTGCTGTCAGCAACGTTCCGCCGGTCACCCGGCGGGCGCAGGCACGGCTGGGGATCCTGCTCGCGCTGCCGGTCGCGGTCGTCACCGCGGTGTTCTTCGTCTTCCCGATGCTGAACGCCTTGTACTACGCGGTGGTCGACTTCGACGGCCTCGATCCGACACCGCCGTTCGTCGGACTCGGGAACTTCACCGAGATGTTCACCGACCCGGCGACCTGGCACGCACTCGGCAACAACGCGATCTGGATCGCGATCGGGACGGCTGCGCCGATGATCATCGGGCTGCTCGTCGCTGTGTTGATCTGGTCCGGCGGCGGCGGAGCGACGTACCGGCTGCTGTTCTTCCTGCCGTTCATGCTGCCCGGTGTGGCGATCGGCATCGTCTGGGGCTGGATCTACGATCCCGTCAACGGCTGGGTCAACCGGGTGCTCGGGGCGGTCGGTCTCGACGGGTTGAGCCGTGGCTGGCTCGGTGACCCGAAGACCGCGATCTTCGCCGTCCTGGCGACTGCGATCTGGGCGACCTGCGGTTTCGTGACGATGATCATCCTGTCCGCCCTGCGCAACGTCGACGTGGAGCTGGTCGACGCGGCACGGATCGACGGCGCGAACGCCGGCCAACGGCTGTGGCACATCCTGTTGCCGCAGATCATGCCGGTCTTCCTGATGGTCCTGACGCTGACGCTGGTCGGCGGGTTCAGCGTCTTCGACATCATCTTCATCATGACCGGCGGCGGACCGGCCGACGCCACCGAAGTACTCGGGACCTATGCCTACTCGAGCGCGTTCCAGCTCAACCGGATTAGCTACGGCACCGTGCTGGCCCTGCTCATCACGGTCCTGGCAGTGCCGTTCACGATCATGCTGAACCGTTTCCAGCGGCGGCTCTCGCTGCAAGGACTGGGGGCGTGATGACCGACCTCCGTGTCGCCGTCTCGAGCCGCGGCCGGACCGACAACCAGGTGGAGGTACGCCGCCCTGCGCTGCGCCGGTCCACCGGTATCGCGGTCCGCCACCTGGTGCTGGTGGTGATGGCTGCGCTGGCTCTCTTCCCGGTCCTGCTGATCGTCTCCACGGCACTCAAGACACCGCAAGACGTCCGAAGTGATCCGTTCGGACTGTTCTCGTCGTTCTCGCTGGAGAACCTGCGGTCGGCATGGACCGTCGGCCGGTTCAGCAGCTACCTGCTGGACAGTCTGCTGCTGACGGTGCCCAGCTCGGTCGTGGTGATCGTGATCTCCACGATGGCCGGCTACGCCTTCGCCCGGTTGCCGTTCCCCGGACGGACGGTCGTCTTCTACTTCGTCGTACTCGGGCTGCTGGTGCCGTTCTTCACCTACATGATCCCGCTGTACTTCCAGCTCCGGTCGATGGGACTGCTGGACAGCCTGGTCGGGGCGAACCTCGTACTGATCTCGACCAACCTGTCATTCGGGACGTTCTTCATGCGGGCCTTCTTCTCCGATCTCCCCGAGGAGCTGGAACAGGCCGCGCGGATCGACGGCGCGTCCGAGAGCCGGATCTTCGCCCAGGTCATGCTGCCGCTGGTCAGCTCGGGCGCGGCGGCGCTCGCCGTGTTCACGTTCCTGAACAACTGGAACAACTTCCTGGTGCCGTTGCTCTACCTGCCCAGCGGGAGGTACCGGCCGCTGACAGCCGGGCTCTACAACTTCACCGGCGGGCGCTCGATGGACATCGGGCCGCTGGCCGCCGGCACCTTGATCACCATCGTCCCGGTGATCGTGATCTTCGTCGTCCTGCAACGGCAAGTCACGCAGGGCTTCATCTCCGGTGCCGTCAAAGGCTGACGCACCCGCACGTTGTTTCTGCCGAACTTGGAGGACACCTATGCCATCACTGGTCAGATTCACCGCACCCCATGTCGCGGAGGTCGTGCCGGACGCCGAACCCGATCTGCAACCCGACGAGGTCCGTATCCGCACCCTGTACTCCGGGATCTCCGCCGGCACCGAACTCACGGCGTACCGCGGCAGCAACCCCTACCTGAACAAGCGCTGGGACGACGACTCCCGGTTGTTCGTCGACGGCGAGACCTCGATCAGTTATCCCGTCGACGGGTGGGGCTACGAAGAGGTCGGCGAGGTCGTCGCGCTCGGTGCCCCGGCCGGCGGCGTACAGGTCGGGGACGTGGTGTGGGGGACCTGGGGACACCGCACTCACACGGTCAAGAAGGCGGACTGGGTGGCCGAGCGGATCCTGGACGCTTCTGTCGACCCGCGGGTCGGCATCTTCAGCCAGATCGGCGCGATCGCGCTGAACCTGGTGCTGGACGCCGACATCCATGTCGGTGAGACGGTCGCCGTCTTCGGGCTCGGCGTGCCTGGGCAGTTGGCTGCTCAGTTGGCCCGGCGCAACGGGGCCAGGGTGATTGCTGTCGACAACCTTCCGGCCCGACGGCAGCTGGCGTTGGATCTGGGTGCCGACTGTGCGCTCGACCCGGCCGACGGCCCGGTAGCGGAGCGGATCCGCGATCTCACCGAAGGACGCGGGGCCGACGTGTGCCTGGAGGTGTCCGGCAAGTATCGCGCGCTGCACGAGGCGGTCCGAGCTGTTGCGTACAGCTCGCGGGTTTGCGTGGCCGGCTTCATGCAGGGCGAGGGGGCCGGGCTGCGCCTCGGCGAGGAGTTCCATCACAACCGGGTCGCGCTGATCTGCTCGCAGATCTCGGGTGTGGCGCCGGCACTGCAGCATCGATGGAACTACCTCCGGCTGGCGAAGACGGCGATCCAGCTCGCGTCGGACAAGCGGCTGAACGTCACCGACCTGATCACGCACACCGTTCCACTGGCGCAAGCCGCCGATGCGTTTCGCATGCTCGACGAGCGCCCGGAAGAAGCCCTGCAAGTCGTACTCAGTTTCGAAGAGGAGGTGACCGCATGACACTCCGTCTGGCGGCCGCGGAGATGACGCTGCCCGGTGAGACCTTGGAGGAGAAGTTCGCGTTCGTCCAGGCGGTGGGCTTCGACGGCATCGAGCTGTCCGCCCGCGGCGACGGGATCTTCGGGGCGCGGGTCGACGAACTGCGCCGGGCCAGGGATGTCGGCGTACTGATGCCGACCGCTGTCGTGCACATGGACCACTTCATCGGTGATTTCGACGCGGACCGGCGCCGGGATGCCATCGAGCAGCTCAAGATCCACCTGACCACGATCGCTGAGGCCGGCGGCACCGGCATCGTCTCACCGCACGCGTTCGGATTGTTCTCCCGGCGGCTGCCGCCGTTCAATCCACCGCGGTCGGTCGAGGAATCCCGGGCAGCCCTGGTCGAGGCGCTGCGCGAGGTCGGCGAGCACGCCGAGGCCGTCGGGACGAAGGTCTACCTCGAGCCGTTGAACCGGTTCGAGGACTTCGTGATCAACCAACTGGCCGACGCCGTTTCCGTGGTCGAGGAGGTCGGTTCGCCGGGCGTCATGATCACCGCGGACACCTTCCACATGTCCATCGAGGAAGCCCGCATCGGCAAGTCGATCCGCCAGGCCGGCGCCTTGATCGGCCATGTCCAACTGGGCGACAGCAACCGCCTCGAACCCGGCGCCGGCCACTACGACTGGCCCGAAACCCTCGACGCCCTCGAGGCGATCGGCTACGAAGGCTGGCTCGCCATGGAATGCGGCCTCAGCGGCCCCGTCGACCAGGTCCTCCCCGAGGTGGCCAAGGTGCTCTCGCGCTGATCTACCCAAGTCGGCTGCAGGCTCGCTGCAGCGAGCCTGCAGCCGTCAGAGGTTCAGATCACGGTGATGCCGGCGGTGTGCGGCGAGTTGGCGGTTGCTCAGGCGGATCAAGGTCTGGCGCGCCTCCATGGTTCACCGTCGAGCCACAGCTCGAACCGTTCGTCCGCGGACGTATGTACGACGGCCTCAGGCGCCTCCGCGCACTCAACTAGCAGCCGATACCTGACCGCATCACCGCTCGAACCGACCAGTGCGGCCAGTCACCCCCAGCAACGGTTCGTGCTGAACCTCAACAGCGTCGAGCATCCGTCGTCATCCAATCCCTCGCCCAAGCCCGCGAACGCTGGGGCGAACAAGCCGCCGCCGCCATGTGGGAGGCCGCCACCCTCCGCCTCGTCCTCGGCGGCTCCGCCCAACCCCGCGACCTCCAAGACCTCGCCGCCGTCTGCGGCGAACGCGACGAAGAGATCCGCAACTGGAGCCGCGGCCCCGACGGAGGCCGCACCACCTCCACCACCACACGCGGATCCCGATCCTGCCGCTCAGGCTGGAGGTTCGGGTTGTTCGTCGGTGGGGAGTGGGCGGATGTGGACTCGGGATCCGGTGGCTGCTGCTGCGCGGACGAGCTCGGTCACGCCGGCGGCGTCTGTCACTGTGTGGGTGGGTTCGGCCTGGTTGTGCGGTGTGCAGGTCACTTCGTAGAGAGTGGCGGTCTCCAAATCGTCCCCCAGCGGTGTCGGTCGTTCAGGCGGGCTCTCCGGTGCTCTCCGGCGGAACGGCGATGCCGTTCTCGAGGGCGAGGCGGAGGAGGCTGTCGAGTTCGCCGGAGTAGACGCGCTCGGCGTCGAGGTCTCCGGTGTCCTCGGCGGCGCGGAGCTGTTCCCGTGCGGAGGTGATCCGGCGGCGCAGTTCCGCGGTGAACGTGTCCATGGTGGGCACACTCTATCCACGAGTTGCAGAATTCTTCAATTCGTGATCGCATACTTTTTGCACATCGTGGAACACCGGAAGGCGGAGGGATGACGACACCGCTGCACCAGTTGAAGGCTGAGTTCTTCAAGACACTGGGGCATCCCGCGCGTATTCGGGTCCTGGAGCTGCTGAGTGAACGCGACATGGCCGTCAGCGAACTGCTGCCGGAGCTCGGTCTCGAGGCCTCCAACCTCTCTCAGCAGTTGGCGGTCCTGCGCCGTGCCGGGCTGGTCACAACTCGTCGCGAGGGTTCGCAGGTGTACTACTCGCTGACCAGTCCGCGGGTGGCGGAGTTGCTGGCGGTGGCTCGGGGCATCCTGACGACGGTGCTGTCCGACCAGGTGGAGTTGCTGGACGGTCTGCGCGCGGACACCTCGGCCGCAGCCCGGTCCGGTACGAGGCGAGCCGCCCGATGAGGGCGTTGTTCCGGAAGATCCGCTCGACCGGCAGGATCGCGGAACCTCGACCGGAGCGGGGTCCGGCGACCGATGACGTACTGCGGGGATCCGTTCAGGTGCGCCATGTCGACGCCGGTTCGTGCAACGGGTGCGAGGTCGAGATCGGATCTGCGTTCGGTCCGGTGTACGACGCGGAGCGGTACGGCGCGCGCCTGGTCGCCTCGCCCCGGCATGCCGACGTGCTGCTGGTCACCGGTCCGGTGACGCGGAACATGGCCGATCCGCTGCGGAAGGCGTACGAGGCGACGCCGGCGCCGAAGCGGGTCGTCGCGGTGGGGGACTGTGCGCACAACTGTGGCGTGTTCGCGGGTGGATACGGCGTGCAGGGCGCGGTCTCCGACGTGATCCCCGTCGACGTCGTCGTCCGCGGCTGTCCGCCCGAACCGCCGCAGATCATCGAAGCGCTGCGGGACCTGACCGGCCGATGACGATTGGTTGGGCGCTGCTCGGTGTAGTCGTGGTCGCCGGGGTCGGTGCGCTGGGCGCGTTCGTCGCCGGTCCCCGCCGTCGCGCGTTGCTTGCCGGCCTGTCGACGGCTGTCGCGGGTTCCCTCGGGGTACTGGCCGGAGTCGTGGCGCTGAGTGGCCGGACATTCTCGACGACGATCCCGGCCCTTCTTCCGCTGAGCGAAGCATCAGTCGCAGTGGACGCGTTGTCGGGGCTGTTCTGCCTGTTGATCGGCGGCGTCTCGGTCGTGGTGGGGATCTACGCCATCGGCTACTTCGGCGGCGGGCATGCTGGATCGCGGTCCGCGCAGGGCCTGCTGCCGCTGTTCGTTGCGGCGATGATCCTGGTACCGGCGGCGGGGAACGTGACCACGTTCCTGGTGCTGTGGGAGCTGATGGCTCTGGCGTCGCTGGTCCTGGTCCTCGCGGAGCACAGGCTTCGGCCGGCGGTTCGCGACGCCGGAGTCTGGTACGGCGCGATGACCCACGCCGGCCTGATCGCGATCCTGCTCGGACTCGTGCTGTTCGCGTCGAAGGCCGGTGGCGAATCGTTCGCCGTGCTGCGCCAGGCAGAAATCTCCCCGACCGTACGTTCCCTGGTCTTCGTCCTGGTCTTCCTGGGATTCGGATCAAAGGCCGGCCTGGTGCCGCTGCACGTCTGGTTGCCTCGGGCCCATCCGGAGGCTCCGAGCCCGGTGTCGGCGTTGATGTCCGCGGCGATGGTCAAGCTCGGTCTGTACGGTGTGCTGCGCGTGGGACTCGATCTGCTCGGCGGCGGGCCGCGCTGGTGGTGGTTGCTGGTCCTGATCGTGGGCAGCGTTTCTGCGCTGTACGGGGTGCTCCAGGCCAGTGTCGCGGTCGACCTGAAGCGTCTCCTGGCCTACTCGACGACCGAGAACCTGGGATTGATCTTCATCGGTGTCGGCGCAGGAGGCATGTTCGCCGCGGGTCCTGCCCAGGGCGGCAATCGAACGCTGGCGAGCCTCCTGATCGCGGCAGCGGTGCTGCATGCGCTGAACCATGCGGGATTCAAGACACTGCTGTTCCTGGGCGCCGGATCAGTACTGCGATCCACGGGCCTCCGTGACCTCGACAGCCTGGGCGGACTGATCGCGCGGATGCCGGCGACCGCGGCGTTGTTCGGAGTCGGGGCGCTCGCGGCCGCGGCGCTGCCGCCCGGCAACGGCTTCGTGTCCGAGTGGCTGCTCGTGCAGGGCCTGATCCATGGGCTGCCGGGCGCCGATGCTGTGGTCGCGGTGGCGATGCCGTTGGCGGTCGGGGTCGTCGCGCTGACCGCGGGTCTGGGGGTGGCGACTTTCGTGAAGGCGTTCGGTGTCGGCTTCCTGGCTCGTCCGCGGTCGAAGGCCGCCGCTGCGGCGAAGGAATCGCCGCTGAGTATGCGTGGCGCGATGCTGATCGCTGCTGTGGTGTGTGCCGGCCTTGCGATGGTGCCGACCGCGCTGGCGCCGGCGCTGACCCGGGTGCTGGGTTCGTTACCGACGGTCCGGGACGGCTCGCCGTTACGTGGTGGTGTGACGTTGCGGCTGGCGGGTATCCAGGGCTCGATGTCGCCGCTGCTCATTCTGGCGGGCTTGCTGCTGGCGGCCCTGCTCGTGGTCGCGTTGGTGCGGCGTGGGTTGCCTCGTCGCGAGTCGCTGGCCTGGGGCTGCGGCGGCACGCGGCTCGATCCACGGATGGAGTACACCGCCACGTCGTTCGCCGAACCGCTGACCCGCGTGTTCGACGACGTACTGCAGCCGGAGAAGGACGTCAACGTCACGCACCACGCCGAATCCCGGTACCTGTCCGGAAGTACGGCGCCGCGTCCGCGCCGCAGCCGGCCACCCACTGCCAGTTCAGCGAGTTCGAGGCGCTTCCAATGGGACTTGCGATGGTACCGGACGGCCCC
>DASSDE010000340.1:0-3262 GCA_035697365.1 Kribbella sp.
TCCGTACAGCCGCATCAGGTCGATCGCCTTGCGGTGGTTCTCGTCGGTCGACCCGGCGCAGGCCTCCTCGACCACCTGGACGTGGACACCGGCATCGACCGCGGCCAATGCCGTACTGATCACGCAACAGTCCGTGGCGACACCGGCCAGTACCAGCCGTCCGTCGGTGCGGGCCGCGAGTTCGGGGCCCCAGGCACCGAACGTCGTCTTGTCAAGAGTTGGAGCGCCCTTGAACTCGTCCACCAGTTGGTAGTCCGCCGCATCGGGTGGTTGCAGTGCGAACGGAAACTGTTCGTAGTACTGGACCCACGCTCCGTCAGGCCGGTCCGGTGCGATGAACCGCGTGAAGACCACGTCCGGCGAGAACAGCCTGATCAGCTCGCGGGTGGGTTCGACGACACGCTGGAAATCCGGCGTCGCCCACCCGGACGCCGGATCGGCGAAGATCCGCTGCAGGTCGATGAGCGCCAGCGTCATCCGGCGATCGCCTCCTGCCGCCGGACGGCCGAACGTCCGCCGAACCACTGCGCGACGAAGCCGATCACCAAAGCCGCCAGGACACCGAGGTTCGCGTACGCCCAGGCGCCTTCCTTGCCGCCGAGTCCGAGCGCCCCGAGCAGGTAGCCCTGCCAGGTCAGCCAGGACGCCAGCGTGTTCGTGACCAGGCCCCATCCGATGCCGGTGGCCACGACCATCGTTGCGACCGGCAACCAGCTGATGTCGCCGTAGCGGCCGGTCGAGCGGTAGAGGTCCTCCTCCGCGTAGTCGCTGCGCCGTGCCGCGATGTCGGCGAGCATGATCCCGCACCAGGCGGCGATCGGTACGCCGAGGGTGATCAGGAAGCCCTGGAACTGGCCGAGGAACTCGCCGCCGTAGAACACCACGTAGATCGTCCCGGCGATCATCACCACGCCGTCGACGAAGGCCGCGACGTACCGCTTGACGGGCAGCCCGAGCGACAGCAGCGCGAGCCCGGACGAATAGATGTCCAGTACGGCGCCGCCGACCAGGCCGAGTACGGCGACGATCACGAACGGCACCAGGAACCAGGTCGGCAACGCCGCCGCCAGTGCACCGATCGGGTCGGCGCCGATCGCCGTACTCAGATCCTTCGACGAGCCGGCGAGCAGCAGACCGAAGACGAGCAGCACGACCGGAGCGACCGAGCCGCCGAACGTGGTCCAGCCGACGACTCCGCGGCTCGACGCCCGGCGCGGGAGGTACCGCGAGTAGTCGGCCGCCGCGTTCACCCAGCCGAGGCCGAATCCGGTCATCAGGAAAACGAGTGCGCCGATCACGGCCTGCGCGGAACCGCTCGGCAGCGCGGACACGGCGCTCCAGTGGATCTGGTCGGCGACGAGCACGATGTAGACGACCGTCAGGACGCCGGTGACCACCGTGATGATCGTCTGCGCGCGCATGATCAGGTCGAAGCCGAGCACACCGCAGGCCACCGTGAGCAGCCCGACCACGACCAGCGCGATCACCTTGGTCAGTGTGCCGCCGCCCCAGCCGAGGCGTTCGACAACGGTTGCCGTGGCGAGGGTCGCGAGGATCGTGAGTACGGTCTCCCAGCCGACGGTCAGCAACCAGGAAACGAGCGCCGGCAGCTTGTTTCCGCGGACCCCGAACGGGGCCCGGCTGAGCACCATGGTCGGCGCCGAACCACGTTTTCCGGCGAGCGCGATCAGACCGCAGAGCAGGAACGAGAACACCACTCCGATCAGCCCGGCGATCACCGCCTGCCAGAACGAGATCCCGAACCCGAGCGCGAACGCTCCGTAGCTCAGCCCGAGTACCGACACGTTGGCCCCGAACCACGGCCAGAACAACTGGTTCGGGCGGCCCTTGCGGTCCGCGTCCGCGATCACGTTCAGCCCGTTGCTCTCCACGGAGAGCGCGCGGGTCTGCTGCACCTCGACCTGATCGGTCATGCCGGCTCCTTCGAAGGACCTGTTCAGTCCTGTTCAAATCGACGGTAGGACGCGGCTCCGCGACGGTCAACGAGTTATAGGCTGATGTTCATGGCTGAGACCGAGTTGGGGATGCCGACCGTGCGGCCGGCTGTGGGCGCGCTGGCGAAGCTCGCGCCGGAGCCCGTCCGGTACCTGCTGAACTGGGGGCGGAAGTACTCGCTCTGGGTGTTCAACTTCGGCCTGGCCTGCTGCGCGATCGAGTTCATCGCGGCGTCGATGGGCCGGCACGACTTCATCCGGCTCGGCGTGATCCCGTTCGCGCCCGGCCCGCGGCAGGCCGACCTGATGGTGGTGTCCGGCACCGTCACGGACAAGATGGCGCCGGCGATCAAGCGGCTCTACGACCAGATGCCCGAGCCGAAGTACGTGATCTCGTTCGGCTCCTGCTCGAACTCCGGCGGCCCGTACTGGGACTCGTACTGCGTGACCAAGGGTGTCGACCAGATCATCCCGGTCGATGTCTACGTACCCGGCTGCCCACCGCGGCCCGAGGCGCTGCTGCAGGGCATCCTCAAACTGCAGGACAAGATCGCCGGCGAGACGGTCGCGAGCCGGTACGACGAGCCGTCCGCGGCCGCGTTGACGCGGGGGCTGGTGCAGCCTTGAGCACGGACGCTCTGGAGGCGCTCACCGGTGCGGGCATCGCGGCGTCTCAGGCGGACAGCTTCGGTCCGGTCGCCATCGACGTACCGGTGGAAGCGTGGGTCGCTGCGCATGAGGTGTTGCGGGATGCGGTCGGGTTCACGTTCTTCGACTTCCTGAGTGCGTCCGACGAGCTCAAGGCCGGGTTCCGGGTGGTGACGCATCTGGCCGACTTCTGGGGTGGGTCGCACGTCGAGCATCTGCTGGTGCGCACGCTGGTGCCGCGTGCGGACGCCGTACTGCCGACGTTGTCCGAGCTGTACGCCGGGGCGAACTGGCACGAGCGGGAGACGCACGAGATGTTCGGGATCGGGTTCGACGGGCATCCGAATCTGACCACGCTGCTGCTGCCGGACGAGTTCGAGGGGCATCCGCTGCGGAAGGAGTTCGTGCTCGCGTCGCGGGTCGCGAAGCCGTGGCCGGGCGCGAAGGAGCCGGGCGAGTCCGACCACGCCCCGGCCGGTGCCCCGAGCCGCCGCCGTACGCTCCCACCCGGCGTCCCCGACCCGGAGACCTGGGGCCCCCGCCCACCCGGATCCGCCGACCCCGACCCCCTCGCCCCAGCCGAGGCCGCTGCCACCCCGGCCCGCCCCCGCCGCGCCGGCGCCCCCGGCGAACGCCGCACCCGCCGCCAATCCCCACCC
>DASSDE010000341.1:0-6067 GCA_035697365.1 Kribbella sp.
GGTGACCCCGGAGCACCTGTTCTACGTCTGCCCGAGCGTCAGCCCGTGCCCCGCGACCGAACCCGAGGAGGTCCCGCCCGGCGTCCCGCCGGACCCGGCCGTACCGACACCGTTCATGCCCGCGGGCGCCGCGGACGGACGTGGGGTGAAGGTCGTCGTGCTCGACGTCGGCTGGTCGGATGCCCCGGCGGCGTACTGGCTGAACGGCGTGACCGGCGATCCGGAGAACGCGTTCGACGGCGCCGGGCGGATCCGGCCGTACGCTGGGCACGGCACGTTCATCGCCGGCGTTCTGCGGTCGATCGCGCGCACCGTGGAGGTCGTGGTGAAGAGCTACTTCAGCACCGCCGGCGCAATCTGGGAGTTCGACCTCGCGCAGGCGCTGGACGAGATCCTCGACCTGGCGCCGGACATCATCAGCCTGTCCGCCGGGACCCGGACCCGGTTCGACCTGCCGCCGCTCGGGCTGGATGTGTTCGTCAAGACCAGGCTGGACCGGATCAACGGGCTCACGCTGGTCGCTGCCGCGGGCAACGAGTCGACCCGGGACTACTTCTGGCCGGCGGCGTTCCCGGAGACGGTCGGCGTCGGCGCCCTCGCGGACAACGGGCGGGACCGCGCGTCGTTCAGCAACTTCGGCGGCTGGGTCGACGTCTACGCGCCGGGCACGAATCTGGTGAACGCCTTCCTCACCGGTGACTACGAGTGCACCGAACCGCCGAACGCCGGTCAGTTGCGGTCGTTCCAGGGGATGGCTCGCTGGAGCGGTACGTCGTTCGCGACGCCACTCGTCGCGGGTCTGATCGCAGGGCGGATGTCGGTCACCGGCGAGAACGCCAAGCAGGCGGCGGATGCGCTGCTCGCGTTCGCGCTCACCCAGCCCGAGCCGGGCACCGGCCCAGTGCTCCGGGCCGGCGACGCGCTGAACTCACTCGCCTAAGCACGAGGCTCTGACGCGGTGCGGACCCGTCCTGACCATGGTCCTCAGCCGGCCACCCGCACCGCGTCAGCCTCCCCCTCTACGTGCCCTCACACCGCCCTCCCCCCTGCAGCGGTCCGAAGGCCTCCCCCCATTTCTGCGGAGTCGCCCTCGGCCGAGGTTGATACACCCAGTGACCAGGAAAGTTTTCAACGAGTTGCGGGCGTCGGATGCTCACAGAGGAACGGCGCCCGCTGCCCACCGGAGTGGTACTCGTACTGCTTACCGTTGACCTCGAGAACGGTTCGGTTCCCCGGCACCAGCATCTGGGTGTAATGCATCCCCGGCTCAGGGCAGCCGAGGCTGCCGTCCGGCCAGGTCACGTCGTCCGAGCTGACCACTGTCACCAGCGCGGCCTCCACGCCGAGGCGCTTCATCAGGTCGGCCTTGGCCTGCTCGGCCGGGCCGCTCCCCGGGCTCGCGGGTCCGGAACTGCTGCTGCTCGTGCTGCTCGGTGTCATGGACGGTTGTCCTCCAGTCGTCGGTTCGTTGCCGCACGCAACCAGAAGTGCGGCGAGCGCCACCACGGTCGTCACCCTGCGCATCATGATCACCTCCCACAGTAGACGTCGCACGACGCCGGTTCGTTGCAGAGTTCCGTTCACCTGGAGTTTGCCGCCTGTCAGTCCGCGACCGATTGGATCCAAGGGCTCGGGAACCGCCCTTTCGCAGGAGGAGCTCCACCATGTCAGTCGATCGTCGTTCCGTCCTCCGAGGTGCCGCTGTCGGCGCCGCCGGAGTCGGCTTCACCACCGTCGGTGCCATGCCGACGCTCGCCCAGGCCGCCCCGGCGTCCCACGGCGGCCACACGCCGTTCCCGCGGCACCGGCCCTTCCCGCCGCTGCTCGACGACCCCAAGGGTCTGCTCGCGCTGCCGGCCGGGTTCAAGTACAAGGTCGTCACGCACGCCGGCGAGACCAAGCTGAAGAGCGGCCAGCCGACCCCGTCCCTGCACGACGGCACGGCCGTGTTCTCTGCGCACCACGGCCGCTACCAGCTGATCCAGAACCACGAGATCGGCGGGAACGACCCGCTCGGCGTACCGCAGATCGCGGGCACCGTCTACGACACCGGCGTCGGTGCGGCCGGCGGCTGCACGGTCATCGACGTCGACAAGGACGGCACCAACCTCGGCGAGTGGGTCGGCATCTCGGGCACATTGACGAACTGCGCCGGCGGTCCGACCCCGTGGGGCACCTGGATGACCTGCGAGGAGACCGAGAACAAGGCCAACGGCACCACCCGGCTGAAGGACCACGGGTACGTCTTCGAGGTCTGGGGTGACGGCAAGACCGCGCACCCGGTGCCGCTGAAGGCCCTCGGCCGCTACGCGCACGAGGCGCTCGCGATCGACGAGGACCGGACCCACGTCTACCTGTCCGAGGACGCCTCCGGCCCGAACGGGACCTTCTACCGCTGGTCGGCACCGCGCGGCTACAAGCTCGGCCCGCGCAGCTGGGAAGACCTGCAGGACAAGGACTTCGGCACCCTCGAGGCGTTGTCGATCCTCGACGGCAGCGGCCAGACGATCCCGGACGTCGCGTACCTGACCTCGGCGCAGCTGCTGCGGCCGTTCCGGGTCAAGTGGGTGAAGGTCGCCGACCGCGACGGCGGCACCACGTCGGTGCGCAAGCAGTTCACCGACGGCCAGATCACCCGGGGCAAGAAGTTCGAGGGTGTCTTCGGCACCAAGGACGGCGTGTACGTCGTGAACTCGTACGCCGAGTCGGGGACCGCTGACCTGCCGGCCGACGCCGTTCCGCACGACGGCATGGTCTGGTTCTACAACTACAAGGACGAGACCATCCAGCTGGTGACGTACTTCCCGGAGAACGCTGCCGCGAACACGGGCGACGCCGCGAAGTACGACGAGTACAACTTCGACGGGCCGGACAACGTCACCGTGACGCCGTGGGGCTCGCTGATCCTCGCCGAGGACGGCCAGGCCAGCAGCCACGTGCTGAGCGCCACCCCGGGCGGTCCGACGTACGCCATCGCCCGCAACATGCTGAACGACTCCGAGTTCACCGGCCCGTCGTTCTCCGCCGACGGCAAGGTGCTGTTCGTCAACATCCAGACCCCCGGCATCACCCTGGCCATCACCGGCCCCTGGCGCGACTACCTCGGCTGAGCGCCCACAGCAGGTGGTCTTGCGGCCCGGCCGAGCGCCGGGCCGCGAGCCGCCGGCTCCCACACGCACCATGAGTAGTACCGATCATTCTTATCTTGGTCCTGCTCGGTAGGTTGGGGCCATGGAGGTGATCGCACGATGCCGGTGAAGGCTGGGGAACGACTGGACCCTGAGGCGACCCGGGCCCGGATCCTGAAGGCGGCGGCGGAGGTGTTCGGACGGCGCGGGATCCATGCGGCCGGGATCAACGAGATCGTCGAGGCGGCCGGCGCGTCGAAGCTGACGATCTACAAGAACTTCGGCTCCAAGGAGGGGCTGGTCGAGGCGGTCCTGACCGACCGTACGCAGCGGGTCCGCGCCTGGCACCACGAGGCAGTCGAGGCCGCACAGCCCGGTCGCGCGCAGGTGCTCGCGGTCTTCGACCTGATCGCGACCTGGTACGCCGAGGCCGGGTTCCGCGGCTGCGCGATGATGAACGCGGCCACCGAGGACCGCGGCCACGACGGCGCGCCGCAACGGCTGGCACAGGACCATCTCCGGTTCTACCGGGAGCTGTTCGAGCGACTGCTGGCGGACGCGCGCGAACCCGAGATCATCGCGCGGCAACTCGTCGTCGTACTGGAAGGTGCGACGCTGATCAGCGCGATCGACCAGGACCCGGGACTGGGCGCGGAGGCGCGGGTCATCGTGGAGACCCTGCTCGACGCGGCATTCTGAGCAGTACGACGACACACACCACCCCGGCGCCGGCCGCCACCACGAACGCCGCCGGGAAGCCGGCCTGCTCGGCGATCAGCCCACCGAGTGGGCCGGCCGCCATCACGCCGAGGTCCCAGAACGACGTCATCACCCCCATCGACACGCCTGGCCGCAGTCCTCGAGCAAGCGTCATCGAGACACACGCCGGATAGATCAGAGCCATCCCGAATCCGGCGAACGCCGTACCAACGAGAGCTACCACCGGCGTACCCGCCAGCGCGATCGCCACCAGCGCGACAACCTCGACGGCGACCGTTGACACGGCAACCACACGCCCGCCGTACCGGTCGACCAACGGACTCCCGGCGAACCGCACGAGGAGGAAGGCGCCCGCGAAAACACTCAGCGCGAACCCGTCGCCGCCGAGGTGCGCATCCCGGAGCCGCAGGACCAGCAACGCGGCCACTGTCCCGTAGCAGTAGGCCGCCAGCCCGATGATTGCCCCAGGCAATGAGATCGGTAGCCGAATCCTGCCCAGCGGGAGCATCCGCCCCGGATCCCGCCGAGTACTGACCACGAGAAGTACCGAGAGCACACACAACCCGACGACCATCCACCACACCACCGCCCCGCCAGCGACCGCGTGTGCGATCAGTGTCGCCAGGACGGGGCCGGCGGCCAGGCCGCCCCACATCGAGAGGCCGAACCAGCCGGCGAGCTTTCCTCGCTGGGAGGTCCGGGCACCGGACAGGACCCACGGGAGTGCGGCCGAGAACAACGCGGCCTCGCCGGCCCCCATCACCAACCGGGCGACCAGCAACAACAGCAGGTCCGGCGCAAGCAGCTGCCCCAGGCCACCAAATGCGGCGAGCAGTCCGCCGGTGATCACGACCGGCCGCGACCGCCCCGCATCCGCCAGCCACCCGGCGAACGGCCGCCCACACGCCGTCGCCAGGAACGCGATGCCCACCGCCGTCCCACTCGCCAGTGCTCCCCCGCCGAATTTCTCCGTCACGTACGTCGGCAGCACCTGCAACGTCGCCCCGAACGCGAGGTACCCACACAGGACCGCCATCCACAACCGTCGTACCGGAACCGTCATGCGCTAGATGGTACCGCTTGTTACCATCTACTCGAAGCGTCGGAGGTGAGAGTGCCGTCGGGGGCTGTGTGGGCAAAGACTTGCTCGACCAGGGCTCGGACGTGCGGGTCGTCGACGGTGTAGACGTGGCGCCGGCCGTGCCGGTGGACCGTGATCAGACCCGCGATGCGCAGCTTGCCGAGGTGCTGGCTGGCGGTCGCCACGCTGACGCCGGCATGGCCGGCGAGCGTGCCCACGTCGTACTCGAAGTGCGCCGCGAGCCAGACGAGGTGCAGCCGGACGGGCGGCACCAGCAGGCCGAAGGTCCGAGCCGCGGCGGCCAACTGGCGTGCGGTCGGTGCCACCGCGGGCTCGGACACTGTCATTTCAGTAGATGTTCGACGGGCGGACCATGCCCTCGGCGAGGTCGCCGAAGCCGGGGGCCATGATGGCGCCGGGGTTGCCGAGGATCTCCTCGACCACCGCGGTCTCGGTGGTGATCAGGAGCGCCGCGATCGATGCCGCGCTCTCCAATGCCGCCCGGGTCACCTTCAGCGGATCCATCACGCCCTGGTCGAACATGTCGTCGTACTGACCGGTGAGCGCGTTGAACCCGTGCCCCAACGGCAGATCGGCGACCTTCTTCACCACGTCGTCCCCGTCGTACCCGGCGTTGATCGCGATCCACCGCAGCGGCTCGGGCAGCGCGCGGCGCACGACCTCACGGCCGATCGCATCGTCACCGGTCAACTCGATGCGAGACACCGCCTCCTGCGCCTGCACCAGCGCCGTACCGCCGCCGGCCACCACGCCCTCCTCGACCGCGGCGCGAGTAGCGGCCAGCGAGTCCTCGACCCGCAGCATCCGCTCCTTCAACTCGACGCTCGTCGCCCCGCCGACGCGAATCACCGCGACCCGCCCGGACAGCCGTGCCATCCGGAGCTGCAGGCTGTCCCGGTCCGCCTCGATCCTGGCCCGCTCGAACTGCGTCTCGAGCTGCGCGAGCCGCGCCTCCACCAACGCCGGATCACCGTGCCCGCCGACGATCGTCGTACTGTCCTCGCTGATCGTGATCCGGTCACAGGTACCGAGGTGCTCCAGCGAGACCTCGCCGAGCTCCAGCCCGGTGTCCTGCGCGATCACGTGCCCGCCGAGCGCCACCGCGAGGTCCTCCAGC
>DASSDE010000342.1:0-4077 GCA_035697365.1 Kribbella sp.
ATGTCGACAAGCCGCGGAACCTGGCGAAGTCGGTCACCGTCGAATAGCGGACCGCCAGGCCATCACAACTGCAGTCCGCCGGCCCTCGTCACGCTCGTCGTGGCGGGGGCCGCGACATTGTGATGGCCTGGCGATCCACCACCCGCCCGCGCCACCCCGGCGAACGCGTGCCGCGCGGCCCCTTCCAGACCAGGTTGGTGCGGTCGGTCCTTGGCTGTATTTGTCAGACAAGTTGAGCACTTGTACGATCACTGGCCATGGACCGCATCCGCCACGTGCAGCTCTCGTCCGTCGTCCTTCCCCTGGAGCAGCCGATCAGTGACGCCAAGGTGCTGACCGGGCGGCAGCGGCCGATGACCGAGGTGGTGTTCCTGTTCGCGCGGATCGCGACCGAGCAGGACCAGCACGGGATCGGGTTCAGCTACTCCAAGCGGGCCGGCGGACCCGCGCAGTACGCGCACGCGAAGGAGATCGCGGCCAACCTGATCGGTGAGGATCCGTCCGACATCGGCAAGGTGTACGACAAGCTGCTCTGGGCCGGCGCCTCGGTCGGCCGGTCCGGCGTCGCGACGCAGGCGATCGCGGCGATCGACATCGCGCTGTGGGACCTGAAGGCGAAGCGTGCGGACCTTCCGCTCGCCAAACTGCTCGGTGCGCATCGCGACTCGGTCCGCGCGTACAACACGTCCGGCGGCTTCCTGCACGCGCCGATCGAGGAGGTCAAGGACCGTGCCTCGAAGTCGCTCGCGGACGGGATCGGCGGGATCAAGATCAAGGTCGGTCAGCCCGACAGCCGGATCGACCTCGAGCGCGTCCGCGCTGTCCGCGAGCACCTCGGCGACGACGTACCGCTGATGGTGGACGCGAACCAGCAGTGGGACCGGCCGACGGCGTTGCGGATCGGGCGAGTACTGGAGCAGTTCGGCCTGGTGTGGATCGAGGAGCCGCTGGACGCGTACGACGCGCTCGGACATGCGGAGCTCGCGGCCGCGCTGGACACGCCGATCGCCACCGGCGAGATGCTGTCGAGCGTCGGCGAACACGTCCGGCTGATCGAGGCACGGGCGGCCGACATCATCCAGCCGGACGCGCCGCGGATCGGCGGCATCACCCCGTTCCTGAAGCTCGCGACGCTGGCCGACCACAACGGTCTCCAACTGGCGCCGCACTTCGCGATGGAGATCCATCTGCACCTGGCGGCGGCGTACCCGCGGGAGCCGTGGGTCGAGCACTTCGAATGGCTGAATCCCTTGTTCAACGAGCGTTTGGAGACCGTCGACAGGCGGATGCTGGTCCCCGATCGTCCTGGCCTGGGGTTCACGACGACCGAGCAGTGCGATCGTTGGACGGTCGACAGCTGCGAGTTCTCGTGACCGGCCTGGCCGCGCAACTCGTCGACGACCTGAAGCAGCGGATCTTGAGCGGCCGGATCGCGCCGGGCGAGAAGCTGCCGGGTGAGAACGGCCTGGTCGAGGAGTTCGGGGTCAGCCGGACCGTTGTCCGCGAGGCGGTCTCCCGGCTGCAGGCGGCCGGGTTGGTGGAAACCTTCCAGGGGCGTGGTTCGTACGTGCTCGAGGTGCCGGAACGTACGCCGGGGCTGCGCGCGGTCCGCTCGCACCGTGACGTACTCGACCTGATGGACTTCCGGATCGGTGTCGAGAGCGAAGCGGCCGGACTGGCTGCCGGCCGGCGTACCGCTCATCAGCTGAAGGGGATCGAGCGGGCGCTGGCCGGCTTCCGGCGGGTCGGCGACGACCCGGGCCGCTCGGTGGAGGCCGACTTCGCGTTCCACCTGAAGGTTGCTGTTGCTTCCGGCAACCGGTTCTACAGCGACCTGGTCGCGGAGCTCGGGCCGATGATGATCATGCTGCCCCGGACCCGGCTCGACCCCGCCTACGAGATCTCGAACCCGGACCACCTGCTCCGCGTGGTGCACGAGCACGAGAACATCCATACCGCGATCGCCCGCTCCGACCCCGAGGCGGCGCGGGCCGCCGTCCGGGTACATCTGGCGAACACGCGGGACCGGTTGCGCTGATGTTCACCCTCGAGCAACTGGCTGCGTTCGTTGCGGTGGCCGAGGAATTGCATTTCGGGCGAGCTGCCGAGCGGTTGAACATGACGCAGCCGCCGTTGAGCCGGCAGGTGCAGAAGCTCGAACGGGCCGTCGGCGCGCGGCTGCTCGAGCGCGACAATCGCAAGGTCGAGTTGACCGCGGCCGGCCAGGCCTTTCTGACCGAGGCGCGGCGCTTGCTCGCGCTGGTCGAGACCGCGGGCGACCTCGCGCGGCGGGTCGACCAGGGCGCGGCGGGGACGTTGCGGCTCGGGTTCACCGCCACGTCGGCGATCCGTACGCTCGGACCGTTGCTGCGCCGGATGTCCGAGGAGCTGCCGGACGTGGATGTGATCCTGCACGAGCGGGTGACCCCGGCGCAGGTCGACGGGTTGCTGCGCGGCGAGCTGGACCTCGGGCTCGGGCGGCCGCCGTTCGACACCGACGTACTGGAATCGCGGGTGGTCCATCGGGAGCCGCTGTGTGCTGTTGTCCCGGGCAACCATCGGCTCAGGACGCTCGGCCGGCCGCTCAGCGCGGCCGACTTCGCCGGCGAGCAGGTGATCAGCTACTCGCCGACCCAGGCGCGCTACTTCCACGAGCTGACCGTACGGTTCTTCGCCGAGTCGCGCCCGCGGATCGAGCAACGGGTGCAGCAGATCCTGACCGTGATCCTGCTGGTCGCCGCCGGACGCGGGGTCGCGCTGGTGCCCGCGTCGGCCCGCAACCTCGGCGTCGAAGGGGTGACGTACTGCGACCTCGACGACCCTGGCGATCGCGTCGAACTGCACGCGATCTGGCGGCGGGATGCCACCAGTACGGTCCTGCAGCGAGTGCTCACGATGCTCCCAGAGCATCATTAGATCCACAATCGATCTTGGACAGGTATCCACCGTCCTTCTTACGCTGACCGCGTGACCCATTACTCTCCCGCAGACCTCGCAGCCCAACTCAAGACCGGGCTGCTGTCGTTCCCCGTGACGCATTTCCACGCGGATCTGAGCTTCAACGAGGCCGGGTATCGCGAGCACCTGTCCTGGCTCAGCCAGTACGACGTCGCGGGGCTGTTCGCCGCGGGCGGGACCGGCGAGGGCTTCTCGCTGACGCCCGCGGAGATCGACCTCGTCGTCCGGGCGGCTGTTTCGGAGGTGAACGGGCGGGTGCCGGTGATCGCGCCGGCGACCGGCGGGACCGCGTCCGCCGTGGCGGGTGCCCAGGCGGCGGAGGCGGCCGGCGCCGACGGGGTGCTGCTGTTCCCGCCGTACCTGACCGAGGCGGGTCAGCGTGGTCTGATCGAGCATGTGTCGGCGGTCTGCCGCGGTACGAGCCTCGGCGTGACGGTCTACAGCCGGGCGAACGCGATTCTCGATGACGTGACGGTCGCGGAGCTCGCGGACCGGAACCCGAATCTGGTCTGCCTCAAGGACGGGGTCGGGAACGTCGAGCTGATGACGCGGACGTACGCGCGGGTCGGCGAGCGGCTCACGTACATCGGCGGACTGCCGACGGCGGAGACGTTCGCGCTGCCGTTGCTGCAGCTCGGGTACAGCACGTACTCGTCGGCGATCTTCAACTTCGTGCCGGAGTTCGCGCTCGGCTTCTACGCCGACGTGATCGCTCAGGACCGGGTTTCGGTCTACGAGAAGCTACGGGAGTTCGTGCTGCCCTACCTCGACATCCGCGACCGGGGGAAGGGGTACGCCGTCTCGATCGTCAAGGCCGGCCTGCGAGCGGTCGGCCGCGACGCGGGGCCGGTGCGGCCGCCGCTCGTCGACCTCACCGAGGCCGAGCAGGCCGAGCTGGCCACACTGATCGAGACGGTGTCCTGAGGATGGGTGCCCCGATCGTCGCGTCCGTCGAGGTGGTGCCCGTCGCCGGGCACGACAGCATGCTGCTCAACCTCAGCGGCGCCCACGGCCCGTACTTCACGCGGAACCTGCTGATCCTCACCGACTCCGACGGCCGAACCGGGGTCGGTGAGGTGCCCGGCGGCCCCGCCATCACCGACACGCTCACCGAAGCCC
>DASSDE010000343.1:0-7026 GCA_035697365.1 Kribbella sp.
CCGAGCCCATCCCGGCACCACCGATCACGAGCGTCCCGAGCCCGAACAGGATCGCGATCCCGACGTACACCGCCGACCAGGTCGCGGCCTCGCGCAGCGTCGGCACGTGCGCCGACCGGACGTGGAAGAAGTAGTCGAACAGCAACAGGCCGGCAATAGCCAGCAACGTCAGCACCCAGACCAGCGGGGACACGGTCATGGGGCCTCCCGTCCTGGCCCGGTCCTGGGGCCTCCCGGTCTGGACTGAGGAGCGGAGGGAGCGAAGCGACCGGAGCGGCGAGGGAAGACCGGGAGTTCCAGCCCCAGGACCTGCCGCGACGGAGTCGCGGCGTTCAGCACAGCGAGCGGAGCGGCGAGGGAAGGACGGGAGTTGCAGCCCCATGACCCGCCGCGCCGGAGGCGTGGCATCAGCACCGTCATGTGCTAACCCAACCATGGTCGTCGCTGTTGACTGCCCGGTTCTGGAAAATTGCCTAAACGGCATCTTTGCTCTTTGGGCAAGTTTTGCTACGGTTGGCTCATGGCCGATGGGTTGCGGGAGCGGAAGAAGCAGGAGACGCGGATCGCGCTGAGCTGGGCAGCGGTCCGGCTCGCCGCCGAGCGCGGGTACGGCAACGTGCGGATCGAGGACATCGCCGCCGAGGCCGGGGTCTCGCTGCGGACGTTCCGCAACTACTTCGACAGCAAGGCGGACGCGATCGCCGCCCGCGAGGTGGACCGGAGCCTGCGGATCGCGGAGGAGCTCCGGGCCCGGCCGGCCGACGAGCCGCTCTGGGTCGCGATCCGCGCAGCCGTCGAGAAGCACTTCGCGCTCGGCCAGGAGGGGCACGGCGGGCAACGGCCGCCGGACGAGAAGTGGATCGCCGGCATCCGGTTGATGATGACCGAGCCGGCGCTGCAGGGCGCGATCGTGCGCGCCTACACCCAGGCGGGCGAGGAGCTCGCGGCCGCGATCGCCGACCGTACCGGGACCTCGGGCCTGTATCCGCACCTGGTCGCCGAGGTGATCGGCGCCGCCCGGGCAGCCGTGACGGCGCAGTGGATGCAGGCGGATCCACGGCAGTCGATCGCCGAGCTGCTGGCGGCAGCGCTCGACCAGATCGAAGCCGGCCTGCCCGTACCCGAATAACCAACCCAACTACCTGACCCTGGCCAGTCGCCGGGGTGCTCAGTCATGCCCGATGGAGGGTTCTCATGGACGCAGAAGTCGTCATTGCCGGGGCCGGACCGAACGGTCTGATGCTGGCCGCCGAACTACGGCTGGCCGGAGTGCGGCCGATCGTGCTGGAGAAACTGCCGGAACGCAGCACGATTCCGCGGGCGAACGGTCTGGTCGGCCAGGTCGTCCGGATGCTCGACCGCCGCGGTCTCTACGAACGGATGGGCGGTACGCCGGAGGTGCCGCAGCCGATGCCCGGCTTCGTCTTCGGCGCGATGCCGCTGCCACTGTATGTTCTCGAGGACAACCCGGTGTACCGGTTGTCGGTGCCGCAGGTGCGGATCGAGGAGGTGCTCCAGGAGCGGGCGCTGGAGCTCGGCGCGGAGATCCGCCGCGGTCACGAGCTCGTCGGCTTCACCCAGGACGCCGACGGTGTCACGCTCTCGCTGACCGGGCCGGACGGCGACTACGAGTTGCGGACCGGCTATCTGGTCGGCGCCGACGGCGGCCGCAGCCTGACACGGAAACTCGCAGGGATCGATTTCATCGGTGTTACCAACGACTTGATGGTGTCCCGGAGCGGCAGCGCGACGGTGCCGCCGGAGTACGTCGTCGACGGCGTGCTGAACATTCCGGGGTACGGCCCCGTGCCGCCGTTCATGCACCAGCGGACCGAGCGCGGACTGTTCGTCTGGGCGCCGTGGCAGGATCGGCTGCCAGGGATCAGTACGGGGGATTGGGACACGCCGCCGGACGGTGAGATGTCCTTCGAGGAACTGCAGGACAGTGTCGACCGCGTGCTCGGTGTCCATCTGCCGTTGGTGGTGCCGGCGGACGAGGCGGACCGGGCGTTGCGGCGGGTCACCGGCGGAAACAGCCGGGTCGCGTCCAGTTTCCGGTCCGGGCGGGTGCTGCTGGTGGGCGATGCCGCACACGTCCATTCCGCGATCGGCGGTCCGGGGCTGAACCTCGGGCTGCAGGACGCGGTGAACCTCGGGTGGAAGCTGGCGGCGGAGGTGCAGGGCTGGGCGCCGCCGGGGTTGCTCGACACCTACGAGTCCGAGCGTCGCCCGGTCGGCGAACGCGTGGTGATGCAGACCCAGGCGCAGTCCGCATTGATTGCTCCGGGCAACGACGTGACGGCGTTGCGGAAACTGTTCGGAGAGTTTCTGACCGACCCCGGAAACGTGCAGCGGATCGCGGACCTGATGTCCGGCGCGGACATCAGGTACGCCGCCGGCGCGCATCCGCTGGTCGGCCGGTGGGCGCCCGATCTGACGGTGGACTCGGTGCGGCTGGCCGAGCTGACGCGGTCGGGCCGCCCGTTGCTCATCGACCTCACGCCGTCCGGTGCGTTCGCCGGAACACGTGTTCCGGACCAGGTCGAGGTGCTCACCGGCAAGGGGATCGAGCCGATCGCGCTGCTCATCCGCCCGGATGGGTACGTCGCCTGGGCCGCGGATCAGGACGGTGAGGCCGAGCGGAACGGGCTGCAGGACGCGCTCGAGCAGTGGTTTCAGCCACGTCCCTTGACGAGTGCGACCAGGTAGCGGCACGCCGCCGTACCGGGATTGTGGAAGGTGGTCGCCGTCGGTGCGCCCAGTTGCAGGCAGTCGCCGGCGTGCAGGTCGTGAGCCCGTGACCCTTCGTGGAATCGGAGGTGTCCATCCAGGATCCAGAGCTGCTGGTACTTGAAGATGTAGGCGTCGGCCGGATATGACACCGAGGCGCCCGGCGGCAGCTCGACCTCGACCAGCTCCAGTGGCCCGTCGGTCACCGGGGACACCGCGCGGCGGTGGTACCCGGTGACCGGGTCCGTCCAGACCGGCTGGTCGACTGCTCGACGGAGCAGTTCGCCGGTGTTCTCCGCACGGGCGACGAGCTCCGACAGCGTCATCCCGAGAGCGCCGGACAGTTTCCCCAGCAGTACGGCGGTGGGCTGCGCCTCGCCGCGTTCGATCTTCCCGATCATCGCGCGCGAGACTCCCGAGCGTTCGGCGAGGGCGTTCACGGACAGGTCCTGTGCGACCCGTGCCTGTTGCACGGTCGTGGCCAGGGAGCGAGACAGATCGTCGATCACGCTTGCCACTATAGCGGCAGATATGGCTACTATCGTGTCATGGTTCAGGTCAGAGATGCCTCGGCTGCGGACGCCGAGGCCTGCGCGCGGATCTACGCGCCCTACGTCACGGGCACCGCGATCACGTTCGAGTTGGAGCCGCCGACCGTCGCGGAGATGGCCGAGCGGATCGCGAAGTTCCAGTCCCGGCACGCCTGGCTGGTGCTCGAGGACGACGGTCAGGTCGTCGGTTATGCGTACGGCGGGCCGATGAAACCCCGCCCGGCGTACCGCTGGTCCTGCGAGGTCAGCGTCTACGTCGCACCCACTCACCACCGCACGGGCGCCGGCCGCACCCTGTACGACGCTCTCTTTGCCCGCCTCACCGCCCGTGGCTACCGCACCGCCGTCGCCGGCGTCACGCTCCCCAACCCTGCCAGCGAGGCCCTGCACAAATCCCTCGGCTTCGAACCCATCGGCATCTATCGCAACATCGGCTGGAAGCACGACACCTGGCACGACGTCGCCTGGTCCCAACGCCCACTGGCCCAGCTCCCCGACCCGCCGGAAGAGCCGAGCTAGGGCGCGGGATCAGGAGACACGCCCTAGCGGGTGGGGTCGGTCATGGGTGGGCAGTCGTCGCCGGGTTCGGTGACGAGTTCGAAGTGCCAGATCTCGTTGGAGAGGGTCTGGCAGAGGCCGTAGCGGTTGCCTTTGCGGTTCAGCCAGTCGTCGGCGTCGGTCGGGCCGATGTCGACGGCGTGGCCGGTGACGTGGTGCGACTCGTCCGGGTCGGCGACGTACTCGAGTGCCTTCTTCTTGCTGCCGTACTGACGGATCGCCTTCTCCAGTAGCTCTTCCTGGTACTTCTTGCTGCGCCAGCCGGTGGTGACCTGCATACGTATTCCGTCCGCCTTCATCGCGGTCTCGGCCTGCTGGACCGCCTTGCGGAGCGCGGGATCGAGCTTCGCGACACCGGGCAGCCTGGTGTCGTACGCCGACGTGTGGTCCGGCAGCACCCCGTCCTCCGCGCCGGGCGGACCGCTACGACTCGCGCCCGAGTTCTTCGAGTGGGTCGCACCCGATGACTTGGCGTCTGCCGACGGTGGGTCGTTCTGCGCGGAAACCGTCGTACAGGCGGCGACGGTGAGACTGATGACTGCGGCAACGATCGCGAACCCGGCGAGAACGGACAGCCGGCGGTCGCGCTTACGGGTCTGATCGGTCAGCATGGGTGACAGTTCATCCGAGGCGATGTTGCCGGAACGTCTGCACTTTCCTATACATTTTCGATACCCCGGACCTGGTTCAATGGACGGTATGCGGGTGCTGGTCGTCGAGGACGAGGTCTATCTCGCGGAGGCGATCCAGGCCGGGTTGCGGCTGGAGGCGATTGCGGCCGACCTGGCCTTCGACGGCACCACAGCCCTGGATTCGCTGGCCGTGAACGACTACGACGTGGTCGTCCTCGACCGGGACCTGCCGGGTGTCAGCGGCGACGAGGTCTGCCGCCAGATCGTTGCGCAGGGCATCGGATGCCGCGTGCTGATGCTGACCGCGGCCGGCGACCTCGACGCCAAGGTGACCGGGTTCGAGCTCGGCGCCGACGACTACCTGACGAAACCGTTCGAGCTGCGCGAACTCGTGGTCCGGCTGCGCGCTCTCCGCCGGCGGCCGGCGGTCGCGGTGCCGACCGTCATCGAGCACGCCGGAGTGCGCCTGGACCCGTTCCGGCGCGAGGTGCACCGCTTCGGGCGGTACGTGAAACTCACCCGCAAACAGTTCGCTGTCCTCGAGGTGCTGATGACCGCGCGTGGTGGTGTGGTCAGCGCGGAAACCCTGCTGGAGAAGGCCTGGGACGAGAATGCGGACCCGTTCAGCAACGCGGTCCGGATCACGATTTCCGTACTCCGCAAACGGCTCGGCGACCCGTGGGTGATCCACACCGTGCCGGGGGTCGGCTACCGGATCGGGGGAGCATGAGCGACGAGCAGTTGCTGACCTGGCGGCCGCGGCTGACGGTTCGCCTCCGGCTGACGCTGAGCTACGCCGGCCTGCTGGTCGTCTCCGGAATCGTCGTTTCCGGCATCATCTGGCTGGTTTTCCGGATCGTTCCGAACTACCCGCTGACTGCTGCCAACCCGCGGGACCTGAGCGCCGGTCCGCCGCCGTCGCGCGGCGAGATCCTCGACCTGGTGGTGAAGCTGTCCGCGTTGTCGCTGACGTTCCTTGCAGTCGTCGGGCTGGCGGGCGGCTGGATCCTCGCCGGGCGGATGCTGAGGCCGCTGCAGGAGATCACCGCCGCGGCGCGCCGGGCTGCCGGTGGATCATTGGACCACCGGGTCGGGCTGACCGGGATCCGGGACGAGTTCACCGACCTGTCGGACACCTTCGACGAGATGCTCGAGCGATTGCAGCGTTCGTTCGAGCAGTACCGGCGGTTCGCGTCGAACGCGTCGCACGAGCTGCGTACCCCGCATGCGGTGATGAAGACGATGCTGGAGGTGGCGCAGGCGGATCCGGAGCACCAGGACGTTCCGCAACTCGTGAAACGGCTCGCGGAAACGAACCAGCGCGGTATCGACATCGTCGAGGCGCTGCTGAGCCTGACCGCGCTGAACAACCGTGAGGTCGAGACCGATCCGGTCGATCTGTCCGCGGTCGTCCGGGCTGCCTGGCCGACTTTGTCCGCGGAGGCGGCGGACGCCGGGGTGACGTTGTCCGTGGAGCTGGCCGAGGCGGTCGTCGAGGGTAACGATGTCCTGCTGCATCAGCTCGTGACGAACCTGGTCCAGAACGCGATCCGGCACGGCGGTGGAACGGTTTCCGCACACGTTTTCCCCGGCCGGCTCGTGGTTCGCAACGACGGTGAACTGCTGGCCGTGGAGCAGGTACGGACGTTCGTCGAGCCGTTCGCGAAACGCCGGTACGGCGCCGGGCACGGCCTCGGGCTCGCACTGGTGGACCGGATCGTCGAGGTCCACCACGGCCGCCTGGACCTGTCCCCCAACCCGGACGGCGGCCTGACCGCCACCGTCTTCCTCCCCGGAACAACCCTCGACAGCTGACCTCGCAGCAACTTGGCCCGGTGGGCGGGTGAGGATGGTGCGGTGAGTGACGAGCGCCGATCAGTTGACCATCAGGTGACCGTACGACCTGCCGCCGAGGAGGACGACGCGGCGCTGTTGGCGATCGACCGCGTCGCGTGGGACGCGTCGTCCGGGTTCCCGTCGTACCAGGAGAGCCTCCCGGACACGTTCTTTGCCCGGAGCGGGCCGGAGGCGCACCTTGTCGCGGAGTACGACGGGGTGGTGGTCGGTTACCTCCGGCTGCAGGACAAATACCCGTTTCCGGAGGGTTCCGGCGTACTGACGATCAACGGGCTCGCGGTCGCGCCGGATGCGCGCCGGCTCGGGGTCGCGAACGCGTTGATGGAGGCCACCACGCAGGAGGCCCGGCGGCGCGGCGCTCGGAAGGTCAGCCTGCACGTGCACGGCGTCAACCAGGCCGCCCGCCGCCTCTACGAACGCCACGGGTACGTCGTCGAAGGCGTACACCCTGCCGAGTTCGTGATCGAGGGCGCCCTGGTCGACGCCCTCGACATGGCCAAAACTCTTTAGCGGCTGATCATCGCCGAGAAGGCATTCCACACGCTGCTGGTCCCCGGCACGCCCTCAGCCGGCTGGGTGGGTAGCGGCTACGGGTTGAGGCCGTGTTTGCGGAGCCAGGGTTCGGGGTCGATGGGGGAGCCGCCGCCGGGCAGGACCTCGAAGTGGACGTGCGGGCCGGTGGTGTTGCCGGTCATGCC
>DASSDE010000344.1:0-2069 GCA_035697365.1 Kribbella sp.
GCAACAGGTCCACTTCGTTCTGGCCGAGCAGCTCGACCGCAGCCGACGGCCGCCGCCGGACATGCTCAATAGCCAACTGCTGTGCACGCTCGGCGATCCCCAGGAAGACGGCCGCCGCCACCACGGTCCCGGTCGCCGAGAGCGAGCCCACGTGTGCCGGCGTCTCGCCCCAGGCGCCGAGCGGTACGACGAGTCGAGGCTCGAGGTCACAGTCGACGAACCGCACCGTCCCGCTGCCGGACGCCGCCATCCCCAGGCCGCGCCAGTCGTCAGCCACCTGCACCCCCGGGGTCCGCCGGGGGACGAGAGCGATGCCGACGTCGTCGGTACCGTGCGTTCGGGAGATGCGGGTCAGTACGACGAAGACGTCGGCGGCCGGGGAGTTGGTACAGAACGACTTGGTCCCAGTGACCCGCATCCGGTCGCCGGACTCGATGGCGGTCGTGCCCGGCTCGGCCAGCGGACGGCCGAGCTCCGAGATTGCCAGACAGGCCACGATCCGGCCACGGGCGGCACCGCGCAGCAGGGTACGTCCGGCCGGGTCGGAGCGCAGCTGATCCCGGAAGGCGAGCCCCGTGTCCGCCGTGAGGCACCACATGACGGCCAGATGCATCGACAATCCGAGCGCCGTGGAGGCGTCAGCACGCGCGATCCTAGAGACGACCACGCAAAGGTCGTGAACGGACTCGCACCCAGGCCCGCCGAACTCGTCGGGCACCGTCGCGCCAAGGAGCCCCGACCGGCGGAGCTTCGCCCAGCGCTGCTGAGGGAAGAACCGTTCCTGGTCGGGATCGACGGACTCGCTCGCGAAGTCGCCTGCCAGCGCGCTCGCGACCTCGGCAAGGGCCACACCGGCTGGTGTATCCGGCCGGATCCCGTCCAGCAGGCCGGAGCGATCCGTCGGCGGGACGGCGGGACCAGGGATTGTCATGGCTCACTCCGGCGCAACAGTCGCAGGCACAGCTCGACCAGCTCGGTGCGCACTGTCTCGAGGTAGAAGTGGTCGCCTTCGAAGACGCGCAGCTCGAAACCTGCCTCGGTGAGACCGATCCAGCCCGCCATGTCAGCCGCCGACACGGTCGGGTCCGTGCTGCCGGCACAGGCAACGACCGGCACGTCCAGCAGCCGCGATCCGGGACCGGCGGAGGCGGCGAGCCGGTAGTCGCTGCGCAGGACCGGTACGGCGAGCTCGCGGAACTCACCCGAAGCAACCAGGATCGGCGGCGTTCCGCCTAGCGCGACAACCTCGGTCCAGAGCTCGCG
Source organism: Kribbella sp. (assembly GCA_035697365.1). Taxonomy (GTDB): domain Bacteria; phylum Actinomycetota; class Actinomycetes; order Propionibacteriales; family Kribbellaceae; genus Kribbella. Next base: position 1,264 of record DASSDE010000344.1, read on the forward strand.
ATCCCCCAGCCTGCCACCGCGGCGAAGGTGCGGAGCCCGCGGAATATCGCACGCGGAGACCACGATCGCCTCGGGGGGTCGTGCGGCCCGGAGCGCAACCTGATAGGCCACAAGCGCGCCGAGACTGTGGCCAAAGTACACCTGTCTCCCGCCCATCTGGTCGAGCTCTCCGGCCAGTTCCCCGGCCAACACTTCGATGTCCTCGAGCAGCGGCTCGTCGGCCCGGTACGAACGCCCCGGATACGTCGCGGCCAAGAGTCCGGCATCGGCGGGCAGCAGGTCGGCCCACTCGCGGAAGTAGCTGCCGGACGCCCCCGCGTGCGGGAACATGACCAGGTAGCCAGGACGCACCGGACTCGGGCTGAACGAGGCCGGCATCAGACTGCCCCGGAGACCATGTCCGCCTCGGCCTGACGACCGCCGACCAGGACTGCGAGCCGATCCGCGGTCCGGCATCGCACCACCTCGCCCAGCGCGATCTCCACACCGATCTGTCCACGGATCGCGGCAACGGTTCGAGCGGCAACCAGCGAGTCCCCACCGATGTCGAAGAAGTCGTCGGTGGCGGTGACGGGCTGTCCGAGCATCCGGCTCCACAGCTCCAGCACGAGCGCCCGGGTCTCGTCGTTCGCCGAGCTGTGCGGGAGCCCTTCGGCGACCACGCCGGTGGTCTCGTAGCGCGGTACGGCGTGCTGCGCGGCGCCGCGCGGGACCGGAACAGTTGCCGGAGGCCCCGGGTCGCGGCCCTCGATGAGGTCGTGCAGCTGGCTCAGCATCGACTTGATCAAGCCGTCGACGTACTCGGC
>DASSDE010000345.1:0-3699 GCA_035697365.1 Kribbella sp.
CGTCGACTCCGACCTCGCCGTACTGGGGCTGACGGTCGTCGTCTACACCTGCGCCGCGCTGCTCGCCCTCCGGCTGCGCCGCGACCAGCTCGGCCCGGACCTGCACGGTGACGAGCCCGGCATCCTCGAGGCGCTGCGTACTATCGCGGCCGGCCTGATCGACGGCGGCCGGCACCTCCGCGAACGCCGCCAACCCGCGCTCGGCCTGGCCGCGATCGGCTCGCTGCGGTTCTTCTTCGGGCTGATGACGGTCGCGATGATCCTGCTGTACCGCAACTACTTCTACGGCCCCGGTCAGCTCGACCAGGCGTTCGGCGGCCTCGCGATCGCGACCGGTGCGGTCGGGGCCGGGCTGTTCGTCGCCGCGCTCGTCACGCCGTGGGGCACTCGCGTGATGGCGCTGCGGCAGTGGATCACCTGGCTGTTCGTGGGTGCGGCCGTCGTGAGCGCCGTACCGATCGGGTTCTACACCAAGCCCGCGCTGGTGATCGGCGGTTTCCTCACCGGGTTCTGCGCGCAGGGCATCAAGATCAGCGTCGACACCCTCGTCCAGACGGGTGTCGACGACGTGTACCGCGGCCGGGTGTTCGCGCTCTACGACATGATCTTCAACGTCGGGCAGGTCTCCGCGGCCGCGCTCGGCGCGTGGATCCTGCCCGACACCGGGAAGTCCTACCCGGTACTCGCGCTGATCGTGGCAGGCTTCGCGGTCACTGCCCTGCTCTACTCACGTGCCGCGCAGCGCGGTGATCGGCTGGATGGCGGAGGCCTTCCAGGCGGGGTACGTACCGGCGACCAGTCCGATGAACGCACCCAGCAGGGGTGAACCGAACGCGAGCCTGTTGTCGAGGATCGGTGTCCAGTCGCGGATCCAGGACACGCAGACGGTCAGGATGACGCCGACCGCGGTCCCGAGCAGTCCGCCGAGGAACCCGACGAGCACGCTCTCCACCAGGAACTGGACGGCGATGTGTCTTCGCGCCGCCCCGAGCGCTCGGCGCAGACCGATCTCCGAGATGCGTTCCAGTACGGACAGCAGCGTCACGTTCGCGATGCCGAGACCGCCGACCAGGAGTGCGACCGCACCCAGCAGCAAGAACAGTGCGTTCAGGTCGGACTCGACTCCCTTCCGTACGGCGCCCTGCTTGGGTGGGGCGTCGACGCTCAGGGTGCTCGGGTCGTTGGGCTGGATGGCGATCGGGGCCTGCTGTGCGATCAGTTGCGCGGCGCCGACCGCTGTACGGATCTCGACGGCATCCGGCGACTCCAGGTTGTAGGTGTCGCGGGCGGTGCCGTTCGGCATGATCACGGCGTCGTTGAGCTCGGCGCGTCCGGTGACAGAGTCGAGGATGCCGATCACCGTGTACGGCTCGTCTCCGATGAACACAGCCGGTTGCGCGTCGACCCGGTTGATGCCGAGACGTTCGGCCGCGTGCTTGCCCAGGACAACTACCTTGTCGGCGCGCTGGTCGTTACCGGCATCGAAGAACCTGCCGGTGTTCAGCACTGCGCGTACGGCGTCCCACAGGCCCGCGGAGCCGGCCATCACCGGCAAGGCCTTGCCCGTACCGCCGTCCAGGCCGGTCACGTTCTGGACCAGGTCGTCGCCGATCTGCAGGGTGCTCACCGTACCGACCGCGTCGACACCGTTCAGGCGCTGGATCCGATCGGGCGCGTCCCAGGGGAGCTGGGTCGCCGCCTCACCTTCTTGGCCGGCCTTGTCGTCCGGGGAGACCACCACTCGGGTCGCCGCGGCCAAGTCGAACCGCTGAGTGATCTGGCCGGCCGCCGTCTGCCCCAGCCCGACAGTCCCTACCAGGGCGGCGACTCCCAGTACGGTGCCGAGCGTCGTGAGGATCAGCCGCGTGGGCCGAGCTGCGACCCCCGCCAGCGCCTCGTCGAGCAGGTCCCGAATTGCGGGGCGACTACGGGACAACCCCCGACGGCGGCGACCAGAAGTGGACGGCCCGCCGGTCGGGTCCGGGGGGCCTGCTTGGGTTACCACTGGAGGGTTCCGTCGACGATGCGGACCTGGCGCTGCGCGCGGCGACTGACGTGGTCGTCGTGAGTGATGACGGCCAGCGTCATGCCCTCGGCGTGCAGTTCGTCGAACACCTTCAGGATCGCCTCCGCGTTCGTACTGTCCAGGTTGCCGGTCGGCTCGTCGGCGAGCAGCAGACTCGGTTCGGCGACCAGCGCCCGCGCGATCGCGACCCGCTGCCGCTCACCGCCCGAGAGCATCGTCGGAGCGAAGTCCATCCGGTGCGACAGCCCGACGCGTTCGAGGGCGACCCGGGCGCGCGCCATCCGTTCCCGCCGCGGCACCCCGACGTACACCATCGACAGCGCGACGTTCTCCAGTACGGTCCGATGATCGAGCAGATGGAACGACTGGAACACGAATCCGATCCGCTCCCCACGCAGGACCGCACGGCGCCGCTCGCGCAGGCTCATGGTGTCCACACCGTCCAGCCGATAGACCCCATCCGTTGGGTTGTCCAACAACCCGAGCAGATGCAGCAGCGTCGACTTCCCGGACCCCGACGGCCCGACGATCGACAGGTACTCCCCCTGCCCGATCGTCAGATCGATCCCCTTGATCGCCCGTACTTCGGGCGGCCCTGGAAAGAACCGCCGCACCCCGATCATCTCGACCACAGGCCCTGGCAACGCAACTGCAGTACTCATCCACGTCCTCGCTTCGCTCCGGGCGCGGATGAGGCACGGTCCACGCTGTGCCTGATGGTGAACTCGCTGCGCTCCTTCACTTCCCGACCACCACCTGATCGCCCACGGACAGCGTCGCGTCGCCCTTCGGCGTCACCTGGGCGAACCCGTCCGCGGACAGCCCGACCGTGACCGGAACCAGCTCGACCTTCCCGTACCGCAGCACCTCGACCCGCGACGCGCCGTCGGACCCGGACGACAAGGCGGCCACCGGTACGGCGAGAACCTTGCCGCTGGTGCTCTTCACCGGGATCGTCACCCGCACGTTCGCGTCCCGGAGCAGCGCCAACTGGCTCGCGGTCAACGCGTTCGGTGCGACCACCACGTCGTACTGGTTCCCGTTCTTCGCGACCCGCCGGACCTTCGCGGCGATCGGCGTTCCGTCGACCTCGAGGGACGCGACCATCCCTGCCTTCAGGCGCTGTGCGGTCTCGGCGTCGACCTTGAGCGTGACGACTAGCGAGGCGCCGCTCGCCGACATCACCACGCCGTTCACGGTCCCGCCGCGCTCGACCTTCACGTCGTCGACCCGGCGCGGGAGCGTCTTTACGTACACAACCTCGGACACCGGCAACGGCGTACCAGCCTTGGACTCGGCCTCGGCGCGGGCGTCCTGCGCATCCGCGAGGTTCTCCTCCGCGTCGTCGACCGCTCCTTGCTGCACCGTGGTGTCGGGCGACTTCGCCGCCTTGGCCGCCTTCAGCTGCGACTGTGCTTGGCGGAGCTGCTTCTTCGCGGCGTCGACCTGCTTCTTCGCCTGGTCGACTGCCTGCGTCAGTTGCTTGTCCGGTTCGGGTGCGTCGTAGCCGGCGTCCTCGTACAGCTGCTCGACCGCGGCCGAGGTACTGAGCGTGTACTCGTCGTCGACGGTGCCCGGGTCGTACCCGAGCCGGTCGAGGGTCTGCTCCAACTGCAGGACATCCGGCCCCTTGCTCCCCGGCGACAGCGTGCGATACATCGGCAGTACGCCGG
>DASSDE010000346.1:0-4113 GCA_035697365.1 Kribbella sp.
GCAGGACTGGGGGCTCCGCAGTGTTGCCGCGCACCCCGGTTTCACCCGGACGAACCTGCTGGCCGCCGGCGCCAGCCTGGGGCGTGAGCGTCCGCCGGCCCTCGTCCGGCTCGGCTACCGCTTCAACCCGCTGCCGTCGCAAGGTGTCGAGATCGGCGCCGAGCCGCTGCTGTTCGCCGCTGCCGACCCGGCCGCGGAGGCCGGCGCGTTCTACGGCCCGGCGCACCGACTCGGCCTGGTCGGTCCGACCACCCTCGTCCGCAACCCGAAGACCGCGACCGGCCCGGCCGCCAACGCCCGGCTCTGGGAGGTCTCCGAGACGCTGACGGGAGTCGCGCTGCCTTCTATCCTGCGGAAGTGAGCGAATGGTCGAGCGGGGGAATCTACGAGTCGTACGTCGGCCGCTGGAGCAGGGTCGTCGCGCCTGAGTTCATCGGCTGGCTGGATCGGCAGGCGGGGCAGCGCTGGCTCGACGTCGGCTGCGGTACAGGCGCGTTGACCAGCACGATCCTTCGGACGGCGGACCCGGCGTCGGTGCTCGGCGTCGACCCGTCGGAGGGCTTCGTGCAGTACGCCCGGCAGGCTGTCGACGATCCGCGGGCCGGCTTCGAGGTGCGGTCCGCGGCCGAGTTGCCCGACGGGCCGTACGACGTGATTGTCGCCGGGCTGGTGCTCAACTTCATCCCGGACCGCGTCGCGGCGCTGCGCCGGATGCGCGAGATCGGTACGACGGTCGCCGTCTACGTCTGGGATTACGCGGGCGGCATGCAGTTGATGCGGTACTTCTTCGACGCGATGGCCGACCTCCGCCCGCAGGATCGCGACCACGACGAGGGCCGCCGCTTCCCGTTCTGTACGGCCGAAGGCCTGGAGGGACTGTTCCGCGAGGCCGGGTTCGTGGACGTGCGGACGCGGGAGATCGTCGTGCCGACGGTGTTCGAATCGTTCGACGACTACTGGCAGCCGTTCCTGGGCGGGCAGGGTGTCGCGCCCGCGTACTTGCGCAGTCTGGACGTCGCGGACCAGGAGGCGCTGCGGGACGCCGTACGGGAACGGTTGCCGATCGGAACGGACGGGTCGATCAGGTTGACCGCGCGGGCGTGGGCTGCTGCCGGCTGAGGTAGTCGTCTCGCAGGTAGCCGAACAGCACGTCGTCGGTCCACTCGCCTTTGAACCAGGTGTTGGACGGCCGCAGGCCTTCGCGCGTGAAGCCGACGCGTTCAAGCAGCCGGACCGACGCGGTGTTGCGGGCGTCGGCCTCCGCGCTCACCCGATGCAGTTCGCGGTCGACGAAGAGGTGTTGGAGCAGGCCGCGCACGGCCTCGGACGCGTAGCCCTGGCCCTGGTACTGCGCCGCGAGCGTGAAGCCGAGGTCGGCCTGCATCAGGTTGTCGTGCAGCTTCAGGCCGACATCTCCGATCAGTACGCCGTCCAGGTCGACGGCGTACTGGAACCAGCCGGGCGCCTCCGGATCACCCTGGGCGAACCGCTCGACGGTCTGTTGTGCCTCGGCGAGCCGCAGCGGCGGCTCCCATCCCTGGAAGCGGGCGACGGCCGGATCCGAGCGGTACGCACCGAACCGCTCGGCGTCCGCGGGCGAGAAGCGGCGCACGATCAGCCGCTCGGTGTGCACGAACATCGGCCCATCATGTCAAGACCCGGCGCTCGGCTCCGTCATGTTCAAGAGAGGAGAGCGCCGATGAAGTTCCTACTGATCCTGCAGGGTGCCGGTGATGCACGCCTGCCACGCGACGAGTTCGAGCAGGTCGCGCGCGACGCCGGCGAGCTGGTCGGCGGCGAGTTGCTCGCCGACGCGCAACTGTCCGTCCAGCTGCCGGCGAGCGAGCCGACCCGCATCGACGGGTACTACGTAGTCGACGTCGAGAGCCGCGACCGTGCCGTCGAACTCGCCCGCCTGCTGCCGGACGCACGCGCCGCCGACCGCTCCGTCGAGATCCGCGCCCTGATGCACCCAGCCGCCGCCGATTTCTGACCCAGCGCAGTGGGCGTATATGCCCTGTCGAGCTGTCCACGAAAACTCATCGCGCCGGCGCCACTGGCTCGGCGATGATGGGTCCATGTCCGCTGCTCCGGCTGCTGCCGCTTTCTGATCGCGCATTGTCGCCGATCAAGCCCGTCGGGACCGACGGGCTCCGAAGTGTGCAGTCGACCAGCCTTGGAGCCTTTGTGACTTCTCAGTCCTGGGTCGAGATCGCGTGTGACGAGTCGGGGTTCTCCGGAACCAACCTGCTCGACCCCGCCTCGCCCGTCATCACCCATGCCAGTACGAACCTCGACACGACCGAGTCCGCCGACGTGATCGCCGTACTGCGCACCCACCTGCGCCGGCGTTCGGAGTACAAGTCCAACCAGCTGCTGCGCCCCGAGCAGCGTCCCGCCCTCGAGTGGTTCCTCGGGGAACTGCGCGGGCGTGCCCATGTGCTGTCGATCGACAAGACCGCGTACGTCGCCGCGCGGGTGCTCGAGTTGTTCGCCGAGGAGCCGTCGTACGGGGCGGGCACCGGGCTCGGTACGGATCATTCGGAGGTGGTCGCGGCGCTGCGGCACCGGACCGGGTTCCTGGGCGCGTTCGTCGATCTCACCCGGACGAAACGCGTGCGGCTGATGGATCACGTGGCAGTCGACCGGTTCTTCGCGACGATGCCGGCCGACGTGCCGGCGCTGCGCCCGGTGACCCGGGTACGGGTCGAGGAGGTCATGCAGCGGCTCATCGACGAGGACCCGGAGCTTCCGCCGCCACTAGAACCGCTGGTGCCGGCGCTCGCCTCGACGCTGCTGCACTGGAGCGCCGACGGACGGTCGGTCGCTGTGGTGCACGACGAGCAGAGTGCGCTCACGCCAGGACGGGTCGCGCGGCTGGGGGCGTTCCTCGCCGACCGAGTGCAGCCGGCGCCGCTGAAGTCGTTCGTCCAGGTGGATTCGCGGGACGACCCACGGGTCCAGGTGGCCGATCTGCTCGCCGGGATCGCGCGGCGCCCTGCCCCGGACCTGGTGGAACTCCTGGAGCCCTACACCCGGACGGCAACACGTTGGGCGGCGACGAACTCGTCCCAGGTGTGAGTGCCGACGTCGGCGCCGGTCAGCGTCAGGTTGTCGCCCGCGCGATACACCTTGCCTGCCTTGCCGGGTACGCGGATCGGCAGCGACAACCGGTGCTTGCCGGTGGCCCGGAGATAGTCCTGGGCCAGCTCGCCCAGGCTGTGGACCGTTGGTCCGACCAGGTCGGGGACGAGGCCCTGCGGTTCGCCGAGCGTGAGTTCGGCGAGCCGTACGGCCACGTCCCGGCCGTCGACGGGCTGGAACCGGATGCCGCCCGGGATCGGCATCACCGGCAGCTTGGCCATCGCCCGCACCGTGTTCCAGGCGAAGTCGTGCAGTTGGGCGACCCGCAGTACGGTCGACGGGATCGACGACTCGCGGATCGCCTGCTCGGCGCCGAGCTTGGACTTGAAGTAGGCCAGCGGCAGCTTGTCGACCGCGGTCACCGAGATGTGTACCAGGTGGCCGACCTTCGCCTGCTCGGCGGCCTTGACCAGGTTGCGGGTGCCGAGGTCGTCGCCCTTGGGCCCGCCGGCCAGGTGCAGGATCACGTCGACACCCGCCACGGCCTGGTCGAGCCCGTCGCCCTTCAGCAGGTCGACGGCCACGTACTCGACGCCGTCGCCACGGTCGCCCGCGGTCCGGCTGAGGACACGGACCGTACGGCCGGCCGCCTGGAGCAGCGGCACGACCCGCTTGCCGATGTTTCCGGTTCCACCTGTCACCAGGATCGTGGTCATGGGATCGCTCCGTTCTGTGAGGTTCTGTGAGGTTCTGCAGCGCTGACGGAGCGCGGTGGGCAGAGTGTGACCGAATGTGAGCTGGAATACATTCAGGCAAAATGTCGAGGGCCTGTCGGCCTCTACGACGTTCGGGGTGCACGGGCGCAGCACGGCGTACCGGCACAACCCTGGAGGTTCTCTCATGAAGTACGTGGTCCTGATCCACTCCAACCCGCAGCCGTGGGGGCACCCGACGATCGACTTCACCGAGGTCGGCCGGGCGGTCCCGGCGGACGAGCGGGCGGCGATGGGCAAGGAGTTCGACGAGATG
>DASSDE010000347.1:0-3100 GCA_035697365.1 Kribbella sp.
GCCGTCGATCTACGACATCCCGAAGGTGCTGCACGCCGAGGGCCTCGACGCGTACGTCGTACGCCGGCTGAACCTCCCGTTCCGCGACGTCGACTGGACCCGGTGGGACGAGCTGCTGCGGGTCGTTCACCACCCGAAGGACGACGTCACGGTCGCGCTGGTCGGCAAGTACATCGACCTGCCGGACGCGTACCTCTCGGTCGCCGAGGCGCTGCGCGCGGGCGGGTTCGACAACGACGCCCGGGTGAACCTGCGCTGGATCGCCTCCGACGAGTGCGCCACGCCCGAGGCCGCGGCCCGGCTGCTCGGTGACGTGGACGCGATCTGCATCCCCGGCGGCTTCGGGGTGCGCGGCATCGAGGGCAAGATCGGCGCGATCCGGTACGCCCGCGAGCAGGGCATCCCGATCCTCGGCCTGTGCCTCGGACTGCAGTGCATGGTGATCGAGGTGGCGCGGAACCTGGCCGGGCTGGACCAGGCGAACTCCAGCGAGTTCGACCCGGACGCCGAGCAGCCGGTGATCGCGACCATGGAGGAGCAGAAGCACATCGTCGCCGGCTCCGGTGACCTGGGCGGCACGATGCGGCTCGGTCTGTACCCGGCGAACCTCGCCGAGGGCTCGATCGTCCGCGAGGTCTACGGCGCGCCGTCGATCCAGGAGCGGCACCGGCACCGCTACGAGGTGAACAACGCCTACCGGGACAAGCTGGAGGCTGCCGGGCTGGTCTTCAGCGGTCTGTCGCCGGACCACGAACTGGTCGAGTTCATCGAGCTCGAGAAGTCCGTCCACCCGTACTTCGTGGCCACCCAGGCGCACCCGGAGCTGCGGTCGCGGCCGACCAAGCCGCACCCGCTGTTCTCCGGCCTGGTCGCGGCGGCGCTGGAGCGGCAGCGCGAGTCGCGGCTGCCGGTCGAGGAGCCGAAGGCGGCCGCCGCCAAGAAGACGGCGGTCAAGACCCGATGACCGACTACCCCGAGCTCCGGTTCGGTGCCGGGCTCGCCGACCGGCCGGAGCACTGGCCGGTCTCCGCGTCCGAGGTCGTGCACCAGACCGGCCGGGTGATCTCGGTCCGCCGGGACACGATCGAGCCTCCCGGCGGTACGTCGTTCGTCCGGGACGTCGTTGTACATCCCGGCGCCGTGGGCGTGGTCGCGCTCGACGAGAACAACCGCATCCTGCTCGTTCGCCAGTACCGGCATCCGGTCGGCCACAAGCTGCTGGAGGCTCCGGCCGGCCTGCTCGATGTCCAGGGGGAGCAGTACCGCCTGGGTGCCGAGCGGGAGCTGTGGGAGGAGACCGCGACCAAGGCTGCCGACTGGCGGGTGCTGGTCGACGCGTTCACCTCGCCCGGCCTGACCAACGAGGCGGTTCGGATCTTCCTGGCCCGCGACCTCTCGCCGGCCGACGAGACCTTCGAGCGCGAGCACGAAGAGGCCGACATGGAGACCGTCTGGGCGCCGCTCGTCGACGTGGTCGGCGCGATCCTGGCCGGCCACCTCCAGAACCCGATCCTGATCATGGGCGCGCTGGCCGCCTGGACCACCCTCAACGGCCCCGGCATCGACACCCTCCGCCCGGCCGACGCGCCCTGGCCGGCCAAGGACGGCGCCTGATCGTTATCTGCGATCGCCGAACGTCGCACCGTCTGCTCGCTAACGTCCTCGAAGTGATGGACGGCGATCGGACGGAGAACAGTTCATGAGTACGTGGCAACCATCGCCCGCTGCACAGCGTCTGCTTGACGACCTGGTGGTCCGCGTCATCGACTGGGGTGAGCTCGAGGTTCACCGCAACACGGCCGGGGTGTCGTTCGACCCAGGCGTGGACGACGTCGGGGCGGTGCAGGCCGATGGCTCGATGGTGTTCGGCGACTCGGTCGGTCGTGCGTTCGAGACGGCCGGGGAACGCCCACAGTCGCTCAGCGACGCGGAGGTGGCCGAGCTGCGGCATGCGATCCGGCACGTCACTTTCACCACGCTGGACAAGCGCCACGAGCGACTCGGCCCTGCGGAGCTCCGGGAGTTCGAACCGGGCGCCGGTGCGGGCGACGCGGCGGACCGATTCCTGAACGACGGGCTGCGGCACGCGGACTGGGCCGTCAGCGGCGACCGGATCTGCTTCCGGCTCAGCCCTGAGCTCGGCTCGCGGCTGCGGGACGTCCAGGAGGGCGAGCCCGAGAACCGGGTCGCCCGCGATGCCGGGCTGGCGCTGGCCGACCAGTACGCGAAGGCGCGCGGAGAGTGGCTGGACACCGGCATTCGCGAGCTGCTCGAAACGCCTCGGGACCAGGTCTTCGAGAAGGTCGTCGACGCCAAGCTGGCCGCGCAACTGCGGGACCAGTTCGAGCCGGCTCAGGAGGGGCTGGCCGGGCTTCGCGCGCGATTGACCAGTGAGGTCCGCGCCGAGTTCGAGCAGCTCGCCGCGGAGCCGCACCTCGAGACGTCCGCGGTCCAGGCGCAAGTCGGCGCGGTCTGTGGGCGGGTCGACGAATCGGCTCGGACGGTGAAGGAATCTTTGGCAGCCATACCGGGACGACAGCCGGGCACTCGCAGCCCCGATCAGGCCAAGCCGTCCGGCCGCCACGGGTGGACCGGCTTCGGCCGCCGAACCGGTGCTGGATCGGAGCGGTAATTCCGGCCGGCCGGAGTTGCGGAACCGTCGGTAGTCCTTGACGTGCGTTCGGTAGCCGGGTATTTGTAGCTGACAACGATGTCACCCGCCCGTGAAGGTTGGTCCGCCCATGCGTCGTTCTGGATTGTCACGGCCTGCCCGGTTTCTGCTGGCCGGGGTGGTGATTGCAGGCCTCGCCCCGGCCGCTTATGCGGCACCCTCGCCCTCGCCCTCGACGGCGTCCAGATCGGTGGGGCATCCAACGACGGCGCCGCCGCCTGATCCGGCCGTCGCCGGGCTGCGGGCGCCGAACGCGGTCGGCAGCAGCCGGATCACCACCAGTTCGATGGATCCGACCGAGCACGTGGATCCGTTGGTGGGCACGTCGAACGCCGGGGACACGTTCCCCGGGGCCGTACTCCCGTTCGGGATGTTCTCGTTCAGCCCGGAGACGAGCCGGGGGAACGCGTACCGGACCGCGGCGCCCGG
>DASSDE010000348.1:0-2180 GCA_035697365.1 Kribbella sp.
CAGTACGCAGGCGGTCTCGCAGGGCGCCGGGCAGAGCCGCCCGGTGAACTCCGGGAAGTTGTTGGTCGCGTGCAGCCGCTCGATCGCACTCGACCAGTCGTCGCGCCAGACCAGGTCGTTCCACTCCGGGATCAGGTTGCCGAGCGGGCAGCCGTTGTGGCAGAACGGGATCCCGCAGTCCATGCAGCGCCCGGCCTGCTTGCCGATGATCGGCAGCAGCGCCTTGCCCGGCCCGCCGGGGTACACCTCTTTCCAGTCCTGCACCCGTTCGCCGACCGGCCGCCGGTCGGCGACCTCGCGTCCGGTGGTCAGGAATCCCTTGGGATCAGCCATCAGATGGCCTCCATCATCGCTCGCGTGGTGGCGTCCTCGTCGAGGCCGTCGCGCTCGGCGGCCGCCTTGGCCGCCAGCACCCGGGCGTAGTCGCGAGGCATCACCGTGGTGAATCGGGCCGCGGCGGCGGGCCAGTCGGCCAGCAGCTTGGCAGCCAGTTCCGAATCGGTCTCCTCGTGGTGCCGCTGCACCAGGTCCTGCAACAGGTCGGACTCGTCGTCGGTGAGCGGGAGCAGATCCACCAGCTCCGGGTTCACCAGGGCGCGGTCCAGGTCGAGCACGTGGGCCACGCCGCCCGACATGCCCGCCGCGAAGTTCCGGCCGACGGCGCCCAGGACGACGACGCGCCCACCGGTCATGTACTCGCAGGCGTGGTCGCCGACCGACTCGACGACCGCGGTGGCGCCGGAGTTCCGGACGCAGAACCGCTGGCCGACCCCGCCGCTGATGAACAGCTCGCCCGCCGTCGCGCCGTACGCGATGACGTTGCCGGCGATGATCTGCCCGGCCGCGTCGAACCGCGCGCGCCGGTCCGGCCGGATCACGATCCGGCCGCCGGACAGGCCCTTGCCGACGTAGTCGTTGGCGTCACCCTCGAGTCGCAGGGTGACTCCACGCGGTACGAACGCGGCGAACGAGTTGCCCGCCGATCCGGTGAAGGTGAGGTCGATCGTGCCGTCGGCGAGACCGGCGGCCTTGTACCGCTTGGTGATCTCGTGGCCGAGCATGGTCCCGACGGTCCGGTTCACGTTCCGGATCGCGACCTGCGCGCGGACCGGCTCGCCGTTGTCGAGCGCCGGCTGACAGATCCGGATCAGCTCGTTGTCGAGCGCCTTGTCGAGCCCGTGGTTCTGTTCGACGGTGCGGTGCAGCGACGCGCCCTCGGGCAGCGCCGGTACGTGCAGGATCGGCGACAGGTCGAGCCCGTCGGCCTTCCAGTGGTCGACCGCACGCCGGATGTCCAGTACTTCCGCGTGCCCGATCGCCTCGTCGAGCGTCCGGAAACCGAGCTGCGCCAGGTACTCGCGGACCTCCTCGGCGATGAACTCGAAGAAGTTCACCACGAACTCGGGCTTGCCGGAGAACCGCTCCCGCAGCACCGGGTTCTGGGTGGCGACGCCGACCGGGCAGGTGTCCAGGTGGCAGACGCGCATCATGATGCAGCCCGACACCACCAGCGGCGCGGTCGCGAAGCCGTACTCCTCCGCGCCGAGCAGGGCCGCGACGATCACGTCCCGGCCGGTCTTCAGCTGGCCGTCGGTCTGGACGACGATGCGGTCCCGCAAACCGTTCAGCAGCAGGGTCTGCTGGGTCTCGGCGAGGCCGAGCTCCCAGGGACCGCCCGCGTGCTTCAGCGAGGTCAGCGGCGCCGCGCCGGTGCCACCGTCGTGCCCGGAGATCAGGACGACGTCCGCGTGGGCCTTCGAGACGCCGGCGGCGATCGTGCCGACGCCGACCTCGGAGACCAGCTTCACGTGGATCCGTGCCGCCGGGTTCGCGTTCTTCAGGTCGTGGATCAGCTGCGCCAGGTCCTCGATCGAGTAGATGTCGTGGTGCGGCGGCGGGGAGATCAGGCCGACGCCCGGCGTCGAGTGCCGGGTGCTGGCCACCCACGGGTACACCTTCGGGCCGGGCAGCTGCCCGCCCTCGCCGGGCTTCGCGCCCTGCGCCATCTTGATCTGGATGTCGTCGGAGTTCGTCAGGTACTCCGCGGTGACGCCGAAGCGGCCGGACGCGACCTGCTTGATCGAGCTCCGCCGGGCCGGGTCGTACAGCCGCTCGGCGTCCTCGCCGCCCTCACCGGTGTTCGACTTGCCGCCGAGCTGGTTCATCGCGATCGCCAGCGT
>DASSDE010000349.1:0-4061 GCA_035697365.1 Kribbella sp.
TGCTTAAACGGCGGACGTTACTGCAGGGTGCGCTGGCCGGTGTGGTGCTGAGCGGTTGTTCCAGGGAACCGGTCGCGCCGTCGGTGTCGCCGAGCAACCCGTTCACCGTGGACGGGTCTGCCTCGGTGGACGTGGTCATCACCGAGGAGTACGGCGGGTTCGCGGCGGCGGCGTACCGGAAGAAGTACGCCGGCGCGACCATCGCGCCGAAGCTGACGACGCAGCTGTCGGACGACCTGCTGCCGCGGTTCGCGACCGGCACGCCACCCGACGTGGTGCTCTCCACCGGTGACCAGAAGCTGACCCTCGGCAAGTTGGTCAAGGACGGCCAACTCGCCGAGCTGGAGCAACTCCTGGACGCGCCGTCCTGGGACGACCAGGAGGCCAAGGTCAAGGATCAGCTGCTGCCCGACCTGCTGGAGGTCGGGCAGTTCGACGGTACGCAGCGGACGCTCAACTACATCTCGAGCGTGTACGGCATCTGGTACTCGGCCAGCCTGTTCCAGCGCAACGGCTGGGACGTTCCGCGCACCTGGCCGGACCTGCTGGCGCTCGGCTCCGACATGAAGGCGGCCGGCCTCGGCCCGTTCATCTACGCCGGTACGCACCCGTACTACCTCCTCGAACTCGTCCTCACGCTCGCGGCCAAGACCGGGGGCCCGGACGTGACGAAGCGGATCGACAACCTCGAGGACGGCGCCTGGAAGGACGAGAGCGTCACCAAGGCGATCAACGCGGTCGGTGAGCTGACCAAGCGCGGTCTGCTCGCGCCCGGCACCGCGCAGTACGACCACCTCGGCTCGCAGAAGCGCTTCCTCGCCTCCAAGGCCGGGATGCTGCCGTGCGGGAACTGGCTCGAGAACGAGATGAAGGGCCTGGTCTCGGACGAGTTCGCGCTGACCGTGTTCGCCGTACCGGCGCTGGACGCGTCGCCGGCGATGCCGAGCGGGCTGCACGTCGCCGGGACCGCGCCGTTCCTGGTCCCGGACAAGGCGAAGAACAAGGCCGGCGGGCTGGAGTACCTGCGGGCGTTGCTGTCCGCGGACGTCGCGCGACAGGTCAGCTCGGAGTCCAAGCAACTCACGATCGTCCGCGGCGCGGCCGACGGGCTGGAGCTGACCACGGCGCTCGGTTCGGCCCGGGACCTGCTGTCGGCGGCCGGCGACCAGATCATCAAGTGGTACTTCGATACCTGGTACCCGGACTTCGCCACCACGGCTGCCGAGGCCACCGGGCAGTTCATGGCGGGCGGGCTGCAGCAGTCCGAGTGGGCCGGTCGCATCCAGGCGGCCGCGGACAAGGTCAAGCAGGATGCCGCGGTCACCAAGTACCACCGGGACTGAGATCTGGGTTGGATCACTCCACCCAACTAACGGGTAGAAGCGCGCCGCCGACCGGCCTTACGCTCTGAGTGGGAAGTGAGAGCGATGGCCTGGCTGACAGCATTCGGTGTGTTCCTGGTGCTTTGCGGCCTGCTCGCGCTCCTGCTGCCGAACCCGCCGCCCTCGCGGCGGCGGCGCCGCCTACAGAGTCGTCTACAGAGCCGGACCGCGAGGCTGACGGCACGGCTGCACCGGACGACGGTCCCCGCGCCGGATCCGTTCGACACGCTGCGCCTGCAGACCCGCCTGACCTGCCTGTCGAGCAAGATCCGCCGGGTCGAGTCCACGCCGCACGTCTACGCGCGAGCCCACCGCCTGATGGCGCTCGAGGCGGCGTACGACGACCTGCTGGACGAGGCCTGCCGCCTGGCCGGCTGCCCCGACCAGCCCGACCAGAAACGCTCCGAGGCGAAGCGCTGGCAGGAGGAGCAGGAACTGGCCGCGCGCGGCTGGACCTGGTGACTCATAGTCCTTGCGATATGACTGATAGACCGCCCGGTGACGGGCCGGACTTCGATCGCTGGCAGAATCAACCGCATGTCCCATGCTGCGTCTGACCCCTCCGCAGGCGGTTCTCTCCCGAGCCCGCGGGTGCTCTCCGGGATCCAGCCGACGGCGGACTCCTTCCACTTCGGCAACTACCTCGGCGCGTTGCGGCAGTGGGTGGCCCTGCAGGACGACCACGAGGCGTTCTACTGCGTCGTCGACCTGCACGCGATCACCGTGGAGTACGACCC
Source organism: Kribbella sp. (assembly GCA_035697365.1). GTDB lineage: Bacteria > Actinomycetota > Actinomycetes > Propionibacteriales > Kribbellaceae > Kribbella. The sequence continues at coordinate 2,120 of DASSDE010000349.1, forward strand.
GAAGGCCCTCCGCGAGCGCACCCGGCGATCTGCCGCGCAACTGCTCGCGGCGGGGATCGACCCGGAGCGGTCCACCCTGTTCGTCCAGTCGCAGGTGCCCGAGCACGCCCAGCTCGCCTGGGTGATGTCCTGCATCACCGGGATGGGCGAGGCCAGCCGGATGACGCAGTTCAAGGACAAGACCGCGAAGGGCGGCGCCGACCGCGCCACGGTCGGCCTGTTCACGTACCCGATCCTGCAGGCCGCGGACATCCTGATCTACCAGGCCGACCGGGTCCCGGTCGGTGAGGACCAGCGGCAGCACGTGGAGCTGACCCGGGATCTGGCGCAGCGCTTCAACCACCGGTTCGGCAAGACCTTCCGGGTGCCCGAGGCGTACATCGTCAAGGAGACCGCGAAGATCTTCGACCTGCAGGACCCGAGCTCGAAGATGAGCAAGTCCGGCTCGTCGCCGGCCGGCATCATCGACCTGCTCGACGAGCCGAAGGCGAGCGCGAAGAAGATCCGCTCCGCGGTCACCGACTCCGGCCGGGACGTGGTCTTCGACGAGCAGAACAAGCCCGGCGTCGCGAACCTGCTGACCATCTACTCGGCGCTCACCGGCAAGAAGATCAGCGAGCTCGAGGACGAGTACGCCGGTCGTGGGTACGGCGACTTCAAGAAGGACCTGGCCGACGTGGTGGTCGAGTTCGTCACCCCGTTCCGGGAGAAGACGCTGACCTACCTGGACGACAAGGCACAGCTGGACGCGATCCTCGCCGCCGGTGCCGAGCGCGCCCGCGCAGTCACCGAGCCGACCTTGGCGACGGTCTACGACCGGCTCGGTTTCGTCCACGCATGACCACTATTGGTGTCGCGATTCCGATTGCCGAGCCGTACGGCACGGAGCTGCAGAAGTACCGGTCGGACTTCGGGGATCCGATGGCCGCATCGATCCCGACCCACGTCACGCTGCTGCCGCCGACCGAGATCGAGGCCGCCGAGCTGCCGGTGATCGACGAGCACCTGCTCGCGCTCGCGGCCCGGTTCCCGCGGTTCCGGATCCGGCTCCGCGGTACGGCGACCTTCCGGCCGATCTCGCCGGTGGTGTTCGTACCGCTCGCGGAGGGCATCTCGTCGTGCGAGGTGCTGCAGTCGCAGGTCCGGTCCGGCCCGCTGCAGGTCGACCTGAAGTTCCCGTACCACCCGCACGTCACGGTGGCCCACGACCTGGACACGGACGCCCTCGACCGCGCCTACGACGCCCTCTCGGAGTACGACTGCGTCTTCGACGTCGAGTACTTCAGCCGTTACGAACACGGCGCGGACGGCGTGTGGCGGCCGCAGCGTTCGTTCCCGCTGGCAGGCTGAGTCTCCTTCCCCCGGGTACAGGAGATTCATGAACCTCAAGTCGGCGTGGCAACGGTTCCGCCGGACCCAGCTGTGGCGCGCCTGGAAACGGTACGGCGACCGCCGCGGCAACCGCCTGGCCGGAGCGACGAGCTTCTTCGGCTTCCTGTCCCTGTTCCCGCTGATCGTGCTCGCGGCCGCGATCACCGGCCCGCTGCTCGGCCACGACGCGATCGAGGCGCTCAAGGACGCGCTGCAGAAGAACCTGCCCGGGATCGGCGACAAGATCGACATCGACTCGCTGATCTCGAACGCCGGCACCATCGGGCTGGTGTCCGGGGTGTCGCTGCTGCTCACCGGCCTCGGCTGGATCGACTCGCTGCGGGCCTCGATCCGCTCGATGCACGAACTGGACGACGAGCCCGGGAACGCGATCAAGCTGAAGGTCGTCGATCTCGGCGCGCTGATCGGCCTCGGGCTGCTCGGCCTGATCGCCACCGGTGCCTCGTCGATCCTCACCGGGCTGTCGAAGCGGATCGTCGACTGGACCGGTCTGGACGGGACCTGGCTGGCGCACTGGGGGCTCGGCCTGTGCAGCATCGTGGTCGGGATC
>DASSDE010000350.1:0-3780 GCA_035697365.1 Kribbella sp.
GATCTCTGCCGAGTACGGCCGGAGCAGGTCGGGCAGCGCCAGCGCGATCATGCCGGAGCGGCCGTTGCGCAGACCGCGGGCGCTCATGTTCGGCACGTAGTCGAGCTCGGCGAGCGCGCTCTCCACCCGGGCGCGGGTCTCAGGGCGTACGAACACGACGCCGTTGATCACGTTCGACACCGTCTTCGGCGACACCCCGGCGAGCTTGGCGACATCTTTGACGGTGGGACGCATGTCGCCCATTGTCACATCTGGCGCACGTTGTCACCGGTCCAACAGTGATCAGCCAGGGATCAGCCGGGGATCAGCCGGGGATCAGCCGGGCGATCAGCGGGTGGTGAGGGCGCCGCCGTTCACGTGCAGCACCTGGCCGGTGAGGTGCCGGGCGGCGGGCGACGCGAGGAAGTGGATGGTGCCGGCGATGTCGTCGACCTGCCCCTCGCGCTTGGTCAAAGTTGCCTGCAGCAACGTGTCCCGGCGCTCGCGGGTCAGGCGTCCCTGGAAGAACTCGGTGTCGGCGGTGAAGCCCGGCGCCACGACGTTCGACGTGACGCCCTGCGGCCCGAGCTCGGCTGCCACCTCGGCGTTCCACAGTGCCAGCGCTGCCTTCGACGCGCCGTACGATCCCGGGCCGCGGCCGCCCGCGATCGAGCCGAGGTGGACGACGGCGGCGGTCAGCCGAGGTGCGAGCGCCGTGGTCGTGAGCACCGCGCTGATCAGGTTCGCCTCGAGGTTGGCCAGCCAGTTCGCCTTCAGTTGGGCGAGATTCCCGTCCGGCCGGCCGAAGTCGGTGTTGCCGCCGGCATTGTTGACCAGGACTTCGACCCGCGTGGGCAACTCCCCCAGCAGCCGCTCGACCTGTGCGGGATCGGTCGCGTCGCACACCACTCCCCTGGCTCCGAGGTCGGCGGCCGTCTTCTCCAGTACGTCGGCGCGCCGGCCGGTGATCACCACGTCGTCGCCGTCGGCCCGGAACCGCTCTGCGGTCGCCCGCCCGATCCCGGTCGCTCCGCCCGTCACCACGATCGTTCGCATCTCGGTCATTCACGACCGCCCCTTCTCCTTCGCCGTCACGTTTAGGTCTAAACGTTTAGCTCTAAACGTATCATCTACCCCGTGACCGACAACTACCCGCTCGACGCCCCGAGCCCGTACCCCGCTGCGGAGATCGCGCACGCGTGGCAGCGCGAGCGTCCCGGGACGCCGACCGATTCGATCGAGATCGTCACTCCCCTGTGGCGGCTCGCGAAGCTGTTCGCCGACGACCGTCGCCGGGTGCTCGCGGACGCGGGCGTCGATCCGGCCACGCTCGACCTGCTCAGCGTGCTGCGCCGCGCGGGCTCGCCATACGAGCTCAGTACGCGCGAACTGGCCCGCCGTACCCTCGTCACCGCCGGCGCCATCTCCCAGCGCGTCGCCCGCGCCGAGGACAGCGGCCTGGTCACCCGGCGCCCCGCCGACGACGGGAGCCGTGCTGTGGTGGTCGCGCTCACCGGGGCCGGTCACCAGCTGATCGAGCAGACCGTCGACCAAGTCCTGACGCGCGAGTCCGAACTGGTTGCCTCGCTCTCCCCCGGCGGGCGTGCGCAACTGGCTGCCCAACTCCAGGAACTGCTCGACGAGGTCACCCGCGTGGCTCGCAAACCTTCGCCGCGGCGTTGAAGGTTCTCGCTTGTCCCACCGCTTGGTCGATGAGTGAAGTTCATATGGGCGGTTCAATGACACCATTGAAGGATGTTTCCTGCTGACAGCCATGACGTCATCCAGGTGCGCGGCGCCCGCGAGAACAATCTCGGCGGCGTCTCGCTCGACATTCCGAAACGCCGGCTCACCGTGTTCACCGGGGTCTCCGGTTCCGGCAAGTCCTCACTCGTCTTCGACACCGTCGCCGCCGAGTCGCAGCGGCTGATCAACGAGACCTACACCGCGTTCATCCAGAACTTCATGCCGAGCCTCGGCCGCCCGGACGTGGACGCGCTGCGGAACCTGTCCGCGGCGATCGTCGTCGACCAGGAACGGATCGGCGCGAACGCCCGCTCCACGGTCGGCACCGCGACCGACGCGCACACCATGCTCCGGGTGCTTTTCAGCCGGGCCGGAACGCCGTACGCCGGTCCGCCGTCGGTGTTCAGCTTCAACCGGGCCGAAGGCATGTGCCCGGTCTGCGAAGGCCTCGGCCGCAGCACCGAGTTCGCCGTCGACGAGATCGTGGATCGTGACCGGAGCCTCAACCAGGGCGCCATCAAGGCACCTGGGTATCAGCTCGACAGTTGGCCGTGGCAACTGCTGGCGCGGTCGGGGCTGTTCGATCCGGATCTGCCGCTGAAGGACTACCCGGACCCGACCTGGCAGCAGTTCCTGTACCAGGAGCCGATGAAGATCCGGGTCGGGAAGAGCAACCTGACCTTCGAGGGCCTGATCACCAAGCTCAAGCGGCAGTACCTGGGCAAGGATCCACAGTCCCTGCAGAGCCAGGCGCGGGCGTTCGCCGAGCGCGCGATCCGGCAGCAGACCTGTCCGGAGTGCGACGGGGTCCGGCTGAACAAGGCCGCCCGGAGCGTGACCGTCGACGGGCGGACGATCGGCGAGTGCTCGGCCCTGCAGATCAGCGATCTGGCGCAGTTCGTTGCCGAGGTCAAACATCCTGGGGTCGGCCCGATGCTCGAAGGGCTCCGGCACCTGCTCGAGTCGTTCGTGACGATCGGGCTCGGCTACCTTTCGCTGGATCGGGAGTCGTCCACGCTGTCCGGCGGCGAGGCGCAGCGGGTGAAGCTGGTGCGCCACCTCGGATCCAGTCTGAGCGACGTCACGTACGTGTTCGACGAACCAACGGTGGGGTTGCATCCGCACGACATCCAGCAGATGAACGACCTGCTGCTCCAACTGCGGGACAAGGGCAACACCGTCCTTGTTGTCGAACACAAGCCGGAGACGATCCGGATCGCGGATCACGTCGTCGACCTCGGTCCAGGCGCGGGGCTGGCCGGCGGACGGCTCTGCTACGCGGGCGATGTCGCCGGGTTGAAGGCGTCCGGGACCCTCACCGGCCGGTACCTCGATCACCGGGTGCGCGTACGGGACGATGTGCGCCGGCCGGCCGGAGCCCTGGCGATCAGGAACGCGACACTGCACAACCTGCGCGACGTCAGCGTGGACATCCCGCTCGGCGTGCTGACGGTCGTGACCGGGGTCGCGGGTTCCGGAAAGAGTTCGCTGATCCACGGTTCGCTGGCCGGCCGGGACGGCGTGATCATCGCGGGCCAGGAACCGATCCGCGGGTCGCGGCGCAGCAATCCGGCGACGTACACAGGTCTGCTCGATCCGATCCGCGCCGAGTTCGCGCGCGCGAACGGCGTGAAGCCGGGTCTGTTCAGTGCGAACTCGGTCGGCGCGTGCCCGACCTGCAAGGGCCTCGGACTGGTTTACACGGATCTCGCGATGATGGCCGAGGTCGCGTCGGTGTGCGAGGACTGCAACGGCGCGCGGTTCACCCCGGAGGTGCTCGGCTACCGGTTGCGGGGGAAGAACATCAGCGAGGTCCTGCGGATGACGGTCGCGGAGGCCCGCGAGTTCTTCCGGGCCGGACCGGCGCGGAAGGTGCTGGACCGGTTGGCGGTCGTCGGCCTGGAGTACATCGGGCTCGGCCAGCCGTTGACGACCCTGTCCGGCGGTGAGCGGCAGCGGTTGAAGTTGGCGATCAACATGGGCCGTACAGGGTCGGTCTACCTTCTCGACGAGCCGACCACCGGGCTGCATCTGGCGGACGTCGACAAGCTGCTC
>DASSDE010000351.1:0-3684 GCA_035697365.1 Kribbella sp.
GCTGCCCAGACCCCTACGAGGAGTACGCCGACCGCCACCCAGCGCCATCGCTTCGCCACCTGCACTCCGCCAAGCCTAGCCGGACGGCGAACGCCTCCCGTCCGAGCAACGCAATATCGAGTCAATCGGAGACTTTCGGGACGGAATCGTGCATCCTTAGCGCACTAGGTGAGAACGGCCGCTCGTGCTCCGATCGGGAGCACTCGTGCCAGTCACGAGGAGCGGCTATGACATTGATCGATCCTGGCCAAGGAGATTCGGCGACGGCGTTCGCCAGGCTCGCCGTGGACCTGCACGAGGCGGGTGGCGTCGAGGAGACCGTGGACGCGGTTGTCCAGTTCGCGCTGCAGGCCTTGGACTGCACGTACGCCGGTGTCGCGCTGTCGACCAGGGGCTCGCGCGCGGAGATCGCTGCGGTCACGGATCCGGTGGTCGGCGACGTCTTCGAGCTGCAGATCAGCAGCCAGCGCGGTCCGCTGATGACCGCTCTGCGGGACCGTACGCCGGTACTGATCCGCGACACCGCGCTGGACGACCGCTGGCCGCAGTGGGCCGAGAAGGTGGCCGCGCTCGGGGTCCGTAGCGTGTTCGACGTCCCGCTCACGACCGGCAACCCACGAACCTGGACGGTCGGAGTGCTCGGGCTCTACAGCCCCGATCCGGACGCGTTCGGGCCGGATGACGAGGCCGTCGCGCACATCCTCGCCCGGCACGCGTCGGTGGCGCTCGCGACCGCCCGGAACGAGGCGGCGCTCGCGCAGGCGGTCGACGCCCGCAAGCTCGTCGGTCAGGCGATGGGCATCCTGATGGAACGCTTCGACATCGACAGCGACCGGGCGTTCGCCGTGCTGCGGCGCTACTCGCAGGACACCAACACCAAACTGAGGGACGTCGCGCAGCAGCTCATCGACACCCGCAAGCTGCCCTAGCCCGGCGACCCGGCGACCGTAGCGCTGCATGGAAAGCGCTTGCTAGGCTGCGGGAATGATCTACGAGCTGAATCATGTCGGCGGGCGGGTCCGGGATCTCGACGCGAGCCTGGAGTTCTACGGCGGGATCGGCGCGGAGGTGGTCGACCGGTTGTTCATGAGCGGATCGCGGGTCAACCGTGTCCACATCCAGCTCGCGACCGGCCTGGTCGAGTTGCTGCACCACGAGGAGCCCGACGCACAGGCGACGTACGGGTTGAACCACGTCGGATTCATGACCGATGACCTCGACGGCGATTATGCGCGGCTGATGACGCTCGGGTACGACGAGCTGTCCTCGCCGCGGGTGGCCGGCAGCGGGCAGGGAAGACTCGCCTTTCTGTCCGACCCGAACGGGGTGCGGGTGGAGCTGTTGCAGCGCACCGAGGAGTTCCGGGTGCCGCCGATCACGAGCGGCGCGGTGCAGGCCTTCTCGTACGTCGGCATCGCAGCACCCGACCTCGACGCCGCCACCGAGTTCTACGGCACGCACCTCGGCATGGAGCAGGTCGCCGACGACACGTTCCGGCTCGGCGCCGACGCGGTCAAACTCCTGCCCTCAGCAACCACCACGATCGACCACCTGGGCCTCACCGGCACCCCGTCCGGCAGTCCGGTCGCAGATCCCGACGGCAACCGAGTCACCTTCGTCTGATTCGGAGTGACCGGGGTCACATTAGGGTGATGTCGATCTGCCTGTGCGCCGCCCGACGCACAGGCAGAAGCAGCCACTGACCCTGATCAAGGAGCACCAGACGATGCGTACTCTCATCACCACCGCGTTCATCTCCCTCGACGGCGTCGTGGAGGCGCCGGGCGGCGAGCCCGGGTACCGCAACTCGGGCTGGACCTTCAAGGACATCCCGTTCGACCCGGCGGCGTACGCGCTGAAGGGCGAGGAGCAGGAGCAGGCGACCGCGCTGCTGCTCGGCCGGGTCAGCTACCAGGCGTTCGCGCCGGTCTGGCCGAAGATGACCGACGACTTCCCCGGCTACAACGCGATGCCGAAGTACGTCGTCTCGACCACGCTGGAGGACAGCGACCTGGTGACGAACTGGGGCGAGACCACGATCCTGCGCTCGCTCGACGACGTCGCCGCGCTGAAGCAGACCGAGGGCGGCCCGATCATCGTCAACGGCAGCGCGACCCTGAACCGCAACCTGTCCGACGCCGGCCTCGTCGACCAGTACAACCTGCTGCTGTTCCCGGTCCTGCTCGGCGCAGGCAAGCGGCTGTTCAGCGACACCGACCGGGACAAGCTCAACCTCAAGTTGACGTCGAGCGAATCCTTCCCGAACGGCATCCAGAGGCTTACCTACGACGTGCAGCATTGAGCCGCTGTATTACCGTTTCCCGCATGAGTGTTGTGGGGGTTCGCGATGCCGGTTGATGTCGCCGCGCTAGCACTGGAGCGGCTCGGATACTCGACGTTACGGCCCGGCCAGGAAGAGGCCGTACGCGCGGTGGTCGACGGCCGGGACACGCTGGCCGTGCTCGCCACCGGGACCGGGAAGACGGCGATCTACCAGCTGGCCGGGTTGGCGCTCGGCGGTGTGACGGTCGTGGTCAGTCCGCTGGTGGCGTTGCAACGCGATCAGCTCCGGGCCTTGTGCGCCAACCTGTCCGGGGTCGACGTCACGGAGATCAACTCCACCGACCACGCCGGCCGGCGGGCCGCGGAGGAGATGCTGACGAACAACCGGCCGGGCTTCGTACTGCTGTCGCCCGAGCAGCTCACCCACCCCGACGTACTCGAGCTCCTCGCGGCGTCACGGCCTCGGCTGCTGGCTGTGGACGAGGCGCATCTGGTCAGTGAATGGGGTGAGGACTTCCGCCCCGACTACCTCCGGCTCGGCGCCGCGATCCGCGCGATGGGCCGACCGCCCGTACTGGCGCTCACCGCGACCGCCGCTCCCCCGGTCCGCAAGCAGATCGTGCACCGGCTGGAGCTCGACGATCCGGAGGTGGTGGTCGGCGGCTTCGACCGGCCGAACCTCAACCTCGCGGTGTTCGCGTTCGCGGACGACGACACGAAGTACCGCAGGCTGCTCAGCCACGTCCGGTCCTCGAGCGGGCCGGGCATCGTGTACGTCGCTACGCACCGGCACGCCGAGGATCTCGCGTCCGAGCTGCACACGGCGGGTGTGGCCGCGTCGGCGTACCACGCCGGCCTCGGTGTCAAGGAGCGTCGTGCGGTCCAGGACTCGTTCCTCGCCGGCGACTGCCGGGTCGTGGTCGCGACCATCGCGTTCGGGATGGGCATCGACAAGCCGGACGTCCGCTGGGTCGCCCATGCCGAGGCGCCGTCGTCCGTCGACGCCTACTACCAGGAGATCGGCCGGGCCGGACGCGACGGCGAACCGGCCGACATCGATCTGTTCTTCCGGCACGCGGACCTCGGCCTGAACAAGTTCTTCGCCTCCGGCGGCGTCACCGACGCCGACCTCCGCACGGTCGCCGCGGCCATCGCCGAGGAGAGTCCGCAGACCGTCGCCGTACTGGCGAAGGCAGCCGGGCTGAGCGCCGCACGCGTCGAGCGGGCACTCGGCCGGCTGACGGACGCACGGGTGGTTGCCGTCGGCCACCAGTTCCGGCTGACCACCGGCGTCGACGAGGCGGTTGCGGCGGCGTCGGCCGTCGAGCACGACCGGCGCGAGGTCGCGCGGTCCCGGGTCGAGATGATGGCGGCGTACTCGGAGTACGGCGGCTGCCGGCG
>DASSDE010000352.1:0-4100 GCA_035697365.1 Kribbella sp.
AGCGCCGGCATCACGATCTGGCGGCCGGTGTTCGTGGTCCGGGCCGCACCCTTGGCCATGATCGAGTAGACGTCGTCGGCGAACCCGGCCGCGCCGGCCTTGTCCCCCGCCTCGGCGTACGACGCGATCGCGCCGTACCAGTCGGCGGCCGACGTGTTCGCGCCGACCGGCAGGCCGAGCGCCTTCTGGTACGACGCCAGCACCGCGGCGCCACCGTTGATGTTCGCGGTGGTGTCGGTGCGCAGTGCGGACTGGTCGATGCCGGTCAGCTCGGACGCCTTCTTCAGCGTCTGCAGCGACTCGGCCGTGGCGACCTTCTGTTTGCCGGACAGGTCTGCCACCTCGGACGCACCCAGCGCGGTGAGGTGCATGGGGCCGTAACCACCTGTGGTGCTCGGCGTGCCGCCGTGGTCGTCCCAGCGCGACTCGGCGTACGACACGGCCAGCAGGACCGGCTCCGGGACGCCGTACTTCGCAGCGGCTGCACTGAAGGCCGACATACCGTCGGCACTCGCAGCGGCGGGCTGTGAAGCCTCGGCTGGTGGACTTCCCAACGACACGCCGACCAGGGCGGCCGGCAGCGCTACCGCAGCGAGTGCGGCAAGAATCTTCGGACGACGCAGCATGATGATCTCCTGAACCCGTGGGCGGGGTGTGCCGGTCACGCAGACTGGCAGCCTAGTCACTGTGGGTCGGGGCGACGCGGATGTCAACGGTTAACCAAAACTCACGTCGCCGGGTTCGATACTGACGAAACGACGCCGAACACCTTGGGTTACGGAGTACCGCGATGGAAGCACTCCCGCTGGCGGTGACGACAGGCTGGGCGAGTGGGGTGAATGCCTATGCCTGCGTGCTGATTCTCGGTCTGCTCGGCCGGTTCGCGGGCGCCGAGGACGTACCGCACTCGTTGACCACGACGCCCGTACTGATCGCCGCGGGAGCACTCTTCGCGTTCGAGTTCGTCGCCGACAAGATCCCGTACGTCGACTCCGCCTGGGACGCGATCTCGACGGTGATCCGGCCGACCATCGGGGCGATCCTGGCCGCGCTGCTGTCCGGTGAGGCGAGCACGCTGCACCAAGCCGTGATCGCGACCACCGGCGGCCTGGTGGCGCTGTTGTCGCACGCGGTGAAGGCCAGTCTGCGGCTCGCGATCAACACCTCCCCCGAGCCGGTCAGCAACATCGCCGCGTCGTCGGGAGAAGATGTCGCGGTCGCCGGCGTGGTGTCGCTCGCCGCGTTCCATCCGGAGGCCGCGCTGATCATCGCGGGCGTCCTGCTGGTCATCGGCCTGGTCGCGGTGTACTTCGCGTTCAGGTTCATCCGGCGCGGGTATCTCAGGTTCAAGGCGTGGCGAGAGAAACGTGGGAACAGTAGTGGCTGACGTGATTGTCGTAGGAGCCGGTCTGGCCGGTCTGGCGAGTGCTGTCCGGCTGGCAAAGCTGGGGCACAGGGTGACCATCTGCGAACGCAACGAGCACCTGGGCGGCGTGCTGGGTCGCGTCGAGGCCGACGGGTTCACCTGGGACGCGGGAGCAGCCAGTACGACCCTCCCGGCCGCCCTGCGCGACCTGTTCCGCAAGAGCGGCCGCCCCATCGAGAGCCTGGTGCAACTGGATCCGGTGACCGAGCCACGCCGTCACATGTTCACGGACGGCTCCGTACTCGACCTGCCGATCAGTGACCGTGGTGCGCAGGAGGAGGCCTGGACCAACCTGGCCGGCGCCGCTGTGGCGGCGCAGTGGACCGCCCTGGTCGACGCGTACGGCGAAACGTGGCAACTGCTCCGTAAGACCTCCCTGGAACCGCCGCTCGAGGACAAGCTGCCCATCAAGGTCATACGCGCCCTCAAGCCCTGGCAGTCACTGGAGAAGGTTGCCCAGCGCGAGCTGACCGACGACCGTGCCCGCGCGGTGCTACGGCACTTCGCCGCACAGGGTGGGTCGGACGCATCCCTCACACCGGGGTACGTCGGCGTCTGGTCGTACCTGGAACGCACGTTCGGCCGCTGGACGATCGCAGGTGGTTTTGGCGCGCTGGCCGACGCCCTGGTGCAGCGCGCGAGCGAGCGGAAGATCACCGTCCGCACCAGCGCAGAGGTCGTCGCCGTCACCACCACTGATGGCAGAGTGACCGGCGTACGGCTGACGGACGGCGAGGAACTCTCGGCCGACATCGTGGTGAGCGACGTCGACCCACGGCTGCTGTACGAGTCGTTCGTCGATGACCCCGTTGCCAAGAAGGTACGCAAGCGGATCCTGTCGACGCATCAGGCTCAGGCAGCGTATGTGGTTCACCTAGGGCTGAAGGACCCGGTTCCCGATCTGCCGTTCGAGACCGTACTGCACGGCACACCGACCGTCGTCGTACGGACCGGTGGTACAGCGCCGGCCGGCCACAAGGCGTGGTCCGTACTGGTCCACGGCTACCCCACTGATGACGTGCTGGACCTCCTGGTCGCCCGCGGCCTGCCCGTCCGGGAGAACGTGGTGTCGCGGCAGACGTCACCGTCGTGGTGGGCCGGGGTGGCCTGGGAGGGCTACCGGACCGCCCGGCGCCGGGCGTCGAACGTGTCGCCGGTGAAGGGCCTGTACTGCGTGGGCGCGGGCGCTCACCCAGGCTCCGGTGTCCCCGCGACCACGCTCGGCGCCGCGATCGTCGCGGACGCGATCGGGAAGGCCTGAGACCGCTGTGGGGTTGGACAACAGGGACAACTAAGATTGGTTGTTCCTGTGTTCTGAGTCGGGCAGAGTCGGAACTGACCCGGCGGTAGAGAGGACCTCGGTGGATCAAACCCCCACATCGGCCGATCACGAAAACCACGACCTGGTCGAGCGGGCTGAGCTGACGGCTGAGCAACACCACGTCGACCGGGTGTACGGCCGGGTCGAGGAGGCTGCCCGGTCCGCGTCCCGGATCGCGGTCGAAGGGCACCAGCGCGGCCAGGCACAGAACGTCGGCCGCGTCCGTGAAGAGGAGCAGACCGGCCTGTACGAGCGGGACGTACTGGTCTTCGCGGCGGCTCGCCGGATCGCGGAGCTGGACGCCGAGCACGAGGGCCTGGTCTTCGGCCGGCTGGACTCCGACGGCGGCGACGACCAGCCGGCGGCAGCGACCGCGGCCGACCTCGAGAAGCTGTACGTCGGCCGCATCGGTGTCCGCGACGCGGAGTACGAGCCGCTGGTGATCGACTGGCGCGCGCCGGCGGCCGAGCCGTTCTACCGGGCCACCCCGACCGACCGGCAGAAGGTCGTCCGGCGGCGCGTCCTGCGGAACAAGGGCGCCCGGATCGCCGGCCTCGAGGACGACCTGCTGGCGCCCGAGCGCGCCCCGGAGGACCTTCCGGTGATGGGTGAAGGCGCGCTGATGGCGTCGCTGTCGCGGGCCCGTGGGCACACCATGCGCGACATCGTCGCGACCATCCAGGCCGAGCAGGACGAGGCGATCCGGGCACCAGCCAGGGGCGTCACGGTCATCGGTGGCGGACCGGGCACCGGCACGACGGTGGTCGCCCTGCACCGTGCGGCGTACCTGCTCTACAGCGACCGCAGGCGCTTCGAGCGCGGCGGCGTACTGGTGGTCGGACCGTCCGCGGCGTTCATGGCGTACATCGAGCGGGTGCTGCCGAGCCTCGGTGAGAACACAGTGTCGCTGCGCGCTGTCGGCGAGCTCGTCGACGGTGTGAAGGCGACCTCCGTCGACGTGGCCGAGGTAGCCGCCGTCAAGGGCTCGCTGCGGATGCGCGGCGTGCTGTCCCGGGCCGCTCGCGACCGCGTGCCGAACGCACCGACGACTCTGCGCGTGTTCCTCGGCGGAGCGACGATCGAGCTGGACGCCAACCAGCTCGACAACGTACGCCGGAACGCGCTGCGACGTACCGCTCGCAACCGCGCTGCCGCCGAGGCGCGGAAGGGTCTGATCGCGGCGCTCTGGCAGCGGTTCCCGGAGGACTTGCGCAACGGGCCGCTCGGTGACCGCGAGGCGTTCGGCGACCGGGTGACCGACACCCCCGCGTTCCGGACGTTCTTCAGCCAGTGGTGGCCGACGCTCACGCCCGAGTCGGTCCTGCGGTGGCTGGGTGACCCGCGGCGGCTGCA
>DASSDE010000353.1:0-3173 GCA_035697365.1 Kribbella sp.
CACGGCGTACACCGCGGCGCTCGCTGCGATCGGCGTCTGGATCGTCTCGGTGATCACCGCGTACACGATGAGCAGGCGCTCGTACCGCGGCCCGGCCGAGACCCTGCTGCGCAAGCTCGTCTACTGACTTGGGAAGATTGCCCACATGAGCGACTTCGGGGTTCCGGAACCCGCCAATCTCTCCGAGCTGTCGGCCGAAACACCCGTGGCCGAGACGAGCGTCCGGCTCGCGTTGCCGGCGGAGGCAGGAGAGATCGGCGAGATCCAGGTGGCAGCCTGGCGGGCGTCGTACGCCGGGCTGCTGCCGGTCGACGTCCTCGCCGATCTCAACCCGGCCCAGTTCGCGGCCCAGTGGCGGGCCGCACTCGTCGCCCCGGGCGAGGCGCGGAACCGGGTGATGGTCGCGCTGGCCGGCCGGACGCTCGTCGGGTTCGCGGCCATCACACCGTCCGACGATCCGGACGCCGACCAGCAGCACGACGCACTGATCGCCGAACTGGCGGTCGACCCGGAGGCGACCCGCGCGGGCCACGGATCCCGGCTGCTGAACGCCGTCGTCGACACGATCCGCGCCGACGGCTTCCGCCGGGTGACCGTCTGGGTGAACTCCACCGACGACGTGCTGCGCGCCTTCTACACCGAGGCCGGCTGGGCCCCCGACGGCGCGCACCGCGAGCTCGACCTCTACGGCGACGAGTCGGTACGGATCAAGCAGATCCGGCTGCACACCGACCCCGGCCCACAGTAGCGGCACGGGTATTCACCTACTGACCGGATGATCGCGGTCACCGTCGGCGAAATCCGGCGAAGGCTTTCGTTGTCAGGACATAGTTGTCAGGGCGATGTCAGGGTTTCGTCCCTGTGCGACGCAGCGTGATCACGGCAGCCTGGAGTCAGCGCGGAGGACCAGGGCGTCGACCGGGGAGGGCTCGACGAACGGCCACCGCCGATGACGTGGCTTCGGCCGGCTGTGCGGGTGGGGGGACTGCCTGGGGGGTCAGACAGAACACAGCCGGCCGGGTCACGCATTCTGGCCCGCGCTTCCAGATCCCTCGCGGGGTACCGTCGATCCCCCAGGTCGTGGTGCTCCGCGAGGCACTGGGTCGAGTCAGTGCATTTCCGCCGTACTCAGAGCGGATCCCGGGTCCGTCGGGCGGGTGCGACCGGGTAACCGTCCGCGACGGCGGCCAGTGGTGCAGCGCGACCGGCCGACCACGCGTACCGGAACGCGCGCCGGTCCAGCGATTCCTCGACCGCTGCCCGGGTGCTGTCGTAGTCGGCCTTCTCGATCCGTGGCACCGGCGCCCCGATGACGTCCCGGAGCTCGCCCGCGGCGCCGAGCAGGAAGGCGGCGTACTCGCTCCGGCCGCGTTGCTGCGCGACCGCGGCCAGCTCCTCGAGGACACTGGCCGATCGCCACCGGTCGCCCAGGTCGCGATGCTCGGCCAGGCTCTCGTCCAGCAGGTGCACGGCGCGTTCGGTCAGGCCGCGGCGGCGTTCGACGATGCCAAGCTGGTTCAGGGACCAGGCGACCCCTTCGCGGTACCCGAGCCGTTGCGACAGCGCGAGACTCTCCTGCAGCAGGTCCTCCGCCTCGACCAGGTCACCGTCGTACTGCGCAATCGTGCCGAGGCTGATCAGCGACCAGGCGAGCCCTTCCCGGTCGCCGACCACCCGGAAGCTGTCGCGGGCGCGGCGGCAGCGGCGGGCGCCGATCTCCAGATCCCCGCGCAGCCAGGCCACGAAGCCGAGGTGGTTGTGCGCCCAGGCCATCCCGGCGCGATCGCCCAGGCTTTCGTACAGGTCGTAACTCTCGCAGTGCAGGTCCTCGGCAGCACCGTAGTCGCCGCGTTCGCGGGCCACTCCCCCGAGCCGCTGCAGCACCATCGCCGTACCGGCCTTGTCATCGAGTTCCTTGTACTGCGTGCGGGCGATCTCCAGACGTTCGGTCGCGGCGTCGTACTCGCACTGGAGGAATGCCAACGTCCCCGCGCCGAGGTTGGCCTTCGCGTAGGCCGACGCGCGGTCAGGCGGTGTCGTGACGAGCTGCAGCGCGCGCTCGAGCCACTGGCTGCCTTCGGCGTAGTGGCCGCGCAGGTAGCAGAACAGCCACAGCCCACCGGCCAGCCGCAGCGCCTCGGCGGCTGAGTTTGTCCGTAACGACCAGGCCATCGCGACCCGGAAGTTCGACAGCTCGGCGTCCAACCGGTCCAGCCACTCCGCCTGCTCCGGACCGCGCAGGTGCGATTCGGCCTCCTCGGCGAAGCTCAGGTAGTACTGCGCGTGTCGCTCGGCGGCCGCTTCGGCCCCGCCCGCGGCCTGCAGGTGCTCGGCGGCGAACTCCTTGATCACGGCGAGCATGTAGTACCGGGCGACGCCGCCGCGCCGGACCACCTTGATCAGCGACTTGTCCGCCAGCCGGCCGATCAGGTCAAGGCCCTCGACCCGTGTCGTCACCCCGCTCAGGACACTCGCGGCCGCCCCGAGCGTCCACCCGCCCGCGAACACCGACAGCTGCGCGAACATCTCCTGCTCGGCCGGCGTGAGCAGGGCGTGACTCCACTCGATCGCGCCGTACATCGACTGCTGGCGTGGCGACGCGGTCCGCGGCCCGCCGGCCAGAATGCCGAACGAGGTCTCGAGCTCACCGGCCAGCTCCTCGATCGTCATCACGTTCGTCCGCGCCGCGGCCAGCTCGATCGCGAGCGGCATCCCTTCCAGGCGGCGGACCACGCGGGCGACCTGGTCGAGCTGCCCGGCCGGGTCGTAGCCGCGCGCGGTCGCCCGCTCCACGAACAAGCGCACCGCCTCCGAGGTCTCCGGATGGTCCTGGTCGTGCGGCAGGCTCAGCGACGGTACGACGTACACGCTCTCGCCGGTCAGCCGCAGCAACTCCCGGCTCGACGCGACGATCGACAGATTCGGGCAGTGTTCGAGCAAGGTGAGGCAGACCTGCTCGACCGGTACGAGCACGTGCGAGCAGTTGTCGAGCGCCAGCAGCATCGCGCTGCGGCCGACCTGCTCGGCGATGACCTCGACGCGCCCGGTCTGCAGACCGAGGGCCGCGGCGACCGCCGGGACCACCGTGTCCGGATCGCTCAGCGGGGCCAGCGGTACCCAGCAGATGCCGTCCTGGAAGTTGTCCGCGACCTCGCCGGTGATGGCCTGCATCA